>DATGMV010000422.1:0-2222 GCA_035307185.1 Fermentimonas sp.
GTGCTTTTGGGTACCGACTGGTTGATAACGAAAAGCACAACCTCTCGTTTAACTTTTTGCACAACTCAACTAATGGTGATATTAGCTATGCACAGGATCCAACGAGTGGTGATGACAGCAACAGTAATACAGCATATATGATGGATAACTTTGGGCAATTAAACTATTTGCACCTTGCAGAATCACTCAAACTTAATATGCAACTCTCATATTTAAACTCCAGGTTTAATTACTATGGCAACCCATTTGATGAAGAACGATATTTCGATAATGAGAAAAAAAACTACGGACTTTTAAAAGCAAAAGTCGCACTCGAATCTGCTGAGTCAGACTTATTAAACTATAGAGGTTTTATAGACTTTAAAAACTTTACTACCAAGCAAAGCGAAACACCACAGTACGACTGGATGAAGGGGAATCAGTTACATGCAATGGTTGGTCTTGACAAACCTTTTAGGGGAAACAGTAAAGTTGGTATAGACGGATCTCTAATAACAGCATTATATAATGGCGATGTAGATAATTACTTTCTTATAAATGCTGCACCTTATCTTCTGTTTGGAAGTAATAACACACACGCTAAACTTGGTGCCGATGTATTATTTCAAAATGCGGAGAAGACTAAAATAAGGGTTGTTCCAAATGTAGAACTTAAATGGGGGGTAACAGAACGATCTTCAATATATGCTAAACTACACGGAGGATTTAAACACAATACCCTCCCCGATATAATGGAAGAATCGAGGTACATCCTCACATCCAGCCCGGTTAGAGAATCATTCACACATATAGATTTAGAAGCTGGAACAAAGATAAGCGAATTTAGTGGCTTTAGATTTGACATTTTTGGAGGCTATAAGAAAACTGAAGACGAACACTTTCTTGTATTGAATGGAAGGGATGTTTTTGAAGAAAATTCATACGGTCCATTTATGGAAACACTCAAACCAATTTATGGCACTCTGACACACTCATACATAGGAGGAATGATTCATTCAAATATATGGTCACCTTTGAATATCTCAATTCGTATGAAAAAGAATTTCTACGATGTGGATGAGCTAAGTAACAATGGTATTGATATAACTGAAGCAAAAGCATACAACCAGGCGGGATTTGATTTAGATATAAGAGGTACGCTCGAGATAATAGAAAATATGAAACTCACTCTTAATTACTATTTTGCAGGTGACCGTTGGACTAATTACGAGAATAGTAACATCAAAATGGATAATATCAACGACTTAAATGTTGGAGGTATTTATGATATTAATGATAGGTTTTCTTTAAACTTGAAAGCTAATAATATTCTTTCTCAAAAATACGATATCTGGTATGGATATCCTTCGCAGGGTATTAATGTGGCTGGAGGATTTACATTAAAATTTTAAATAAACATAAATATAGCTTGTTTGAGGTAAAACAGGTCAAAAAACTATTTTTAATAAATCTTCTTTCCTCATTCCGACTGATTTATGTACTTTTGCGCGAACCAAACAACATACACACCCTCTTGGAGTGACTCATCTAAATTATGGGTAAGAAAATAGAAACTAAAAACAAAAAGACAAAAGACAACAGTGTATTAAAAAATCGAAGTATCGTAAGAGTAATGTGGAAACTCTTTGGTGCAATGATTGTATTAGCTGTGCTCTTTTTTACACTATTATCAACGGGAGCTGTAGGATATTTGCCAGATATTGAACAATTGGAAAATCCAATTGACAGATATGCATCTCAAGTGATAGCTGCAGACAATGAATTGCTGTTTACTTATTCTCTAAGTGACGACAACAGAATTATGGTAGACTACTCAGAGCTATCACCTCATCTTATAAACGCTCTGGTATCTACAGAGGACATAAGATACTACGGACACTCAGGTATAGATATTATAGGACTTGGAAGAGCAATTTTTAAAACTATAATATTAAACAGAGAAGAGAGTGGTGGTGGAAGCACCATAACTCAACAGCTTGCTAAACTATTATATTCACCAAGAGCCAACAACAAAATACAGAGAGTATTTCAAAAACCTATAGAATGGGTTATTGCAGCCAAACTTGAGCGATATTACACAAAAGATGAGATTATAAACCTCTATCTAAACAAATACGATTTTAACTACAATGCCGTAGGAATTGAATCAGCTACTCGCACATATTTAAATAAAAAACCCTCTGATCTGAGTATTGAAGAGGCCGCAATGATAATAGGTATGC
>DATGMV010000423.1:0-8828 GCA_035307185.1 Fermentimonas sp.
CGGTACCATGTTCTGCTTTCAGGCTTCCATCATGTTTCACAACAACCAGATCACAAAGTTCGTACATAAATGATGCGTATTTTTGTATTCCCTCTTCTCTGTTGATGTCTGGAAAGACTGTGAAGTGTACATTACCATCAAGTAAATGCCCCCACATTACGGCATCTTCATAACCTGTGCGAACAAGTAGGTCTCTTAAGTCGGTTAATGCTTCTCCAAGCGATTCACCCTTGAATGCTACATCTTCTATTATACTCGCGGTATTCGCCGGGCGTGATGCAGCAGCCGAAGTGAACAGACCATTTCTTACATTCCAGTATAGGTTGTAGAGAAGTTCATCAGTGGTAAATTTAATAGATGAAAGTGTTTTTATATGTGAAAGCTTTCTTTCTATTTCAGTTATTTGTGATAACAAGGTAGACTCATCATCTGTGGATGTTTCTATAAGTAGTGCAGCTGCTCCTTCCGGTAATGATTTTAATTCTTCAGGCATACCTCTCTGATCTTCCACAGCTTTCAAAGCATTTCGATCCATCAGTTCAGCTGCACTTACTTCACATCCTCTTAAAGGTAAGATTGCTTCACTAACGTCGCGAAGGTTGTTGAAGTAAATCAATGCAGATGCTTTGAGAGGAGCATCATGAACTGTATTAAAAGTAGCCTGAGAAATAAACCCCAATGTACCTTCTGATCCTATCATCAGTTGTTGAATAATATCAATAGGGTCATCGAAGTCGACCAGAGAGTTTACACCATAACCACACGTGTTCTTTATCTGAAATTTTCTATCAATCTTATTTCGTATAGTTAAGTTCTTTGTAGCTATGTCATGAAGATCTTTTATTTCTGCAATTAATTCGGGGTGGGTATGGATGAAAGAATTTCGGCTATCAATATTACCGGTATCAAGCAGTGTGCCATCTGCAAAGATTATCCGCATCGACTTTATTGTATTGTAGCTGTTGTGCTTAATGCCATAACTCGATCCGCTAGAATTATTAGCAATAATACCACCAATCTTCGCTGAATTAATCGAAGCTGGTTTGGGTCCTAGTTTTCGTTTGTATTTCTTTAAGATCATGTTGGCTGAAGAGCCTGTAAGTCCACATCCAAAGGTTGCAGTATGACCGTTATCAGTTATAGCTGAAAAATTAAATCCATTCCCCACTTCTGCTAATATTGAGTCAGATATTGTTTGTCCACTCAAACTCGTTCCGGCTGCTTTAAAAGTAACTGGTGTGTTTTCTATAACACAGAATTTTAATAAACGAATTACCTCTTCTTCTGAATTAACTTTAACAACGGCTTTTGGTATTAGTCTATAGAGACCGGCATCGGTCCCTTTTGTAAGTCTTGAGAGCTCATCAGTAAAAACTTGCTCCTTAGGTAAAAGGCTTAATAACCGCGAATTCATTAGTTGTAAATTCTATTCCAGAGAGACAAAGATGTCTTTACCTTCCTCTGCAATTCTAATCTTACCCTCTCTACTCAGCCAACCAAGTGCAGCATATAAGTTCTTATCGGTAAGTTTTGTGGACTTCTTTAGTTCCTTGATGTTCTGTTTGCCCTGCTGGTCTAAGATAGTCCAAACCTTTCCTGCGTTTATACCAAAAATTTCAATCATTTCTATAATTATTAATTGTGCTTTTACACTATCACAAAGTTACATTAAAATTAAAAAAATCAAATTGAATAGAGTATAATTATTACTCCTTACTTGTGATAATCAAATTGATTACATTTGTAACCTGTTGTATAAGAGAGTGGTGGCCGTCATTGATGATAACGTAATCGGATAGTTTTAACTTTTCCTCTTCACTAATTTGATTTTTCATACGGGCAATTATTTCATCTCTACTGGAACCATCACGCCTCATTACTCTTTCGATTCTAAGTTCTTCGGGAGAATATACAGTAATTAATTTGTCAATATATTTCAAGAACCCGGCTTCAATTAAAATGGCAGCTTCAATTGCTACAATATCTGATTTGTTTTGATTGTTACACCAATAAATGAAAGATTTTGCTAATTCAGGATGAATTATTGCATTGGCTATTTTTAGATTTTCTTCGTTGTTAAAAATAAGTTCAGCAAGTTTTTTGCGATTTAGAACTCCATCAGAATAAATCTCGCTTCCAAAATGGGAAATAAGTTTTCTTTGTACAATCTTTGAAGAATTATTAAGTAGCTTTGCCTCTTTGTCTGCATCAAAAAGTGGAATATTGTGTAATTTTAGAATTTCGCCAACTACCGATTTTCCACTACCAATTCCACCTGTGACACCAATCTTAATCATCTCGATCTGTTTTCAAAAAGGAATTCAACTGTAGATGGTGAAATCTTAGGGTCAATTACTGTTGAGGGACTTTTAGTAAGTGAAAGCTCTACTCTGCCATTTTTATTTTTATTAAAATCTCTATAGTCGAGCTCAATAGAAAAATCCTCCGGAACAATTTTCCTGTAATCTTCAAGAGTGACAGAAAATGAGACTGTAGCTCGTGAAGGGAAAAACTTTACATCGAGATTTCTTGGCATATGTGCAGCAGTGACTGGAATTTCAAAAGAGTGCTCGGTGTATTCCACTATCGGAATGTAAATTTCTACCTTATTAGGTGAGAATTTAACACCTTCAACAGCATTGATTGATACCGGCAGTTGCGAAGTAGCATTTAGGTTCTTGAAAACAGTGTATTCAATGGTCGCAGAATTCAAATTTTTAAGTGATTCAGCAGAACCATATGCCATGACGCTTTCAGGAATAAATGTTGCGCTATCTGCAAATAGATTTGCTCTACTGGTAGTGATCTCTCCATCAAAAGTAACTGGTAGTTTTTTACTTTCTAATTTTGATGTTGCAAGAGAGACTGTCATAGGGTAATATCCTCTTATTCTTGTACTTGTAGCAAACTTTGTGCTAAGAAGTTGCCTGAATTGTTCACCCTGAAGTAAGTTGTTTCCGGCATCAGTGAGTTCAGTCACATTTATTTCAAGAGAGTCTTTCTTTGTAATGTCAAGGCGGAAGATAGCCGAACCATTGTCTGTTATGCTAACGTCGATATATTCAGGGAGAGGATGATCGAATACCACATTTTCAGGAATATTTGTGTATTTCAAAGGTATTCGATATGTGCCTTCTACATTCTCTTTTTGAAAGAAAAGCATCAACCAGAAAATGAATGCCAAGATTAAAAAAAACAGAAAGACGAATGTGTTTTTCCACGGGAATGTGGAAAAATAGTTTTCAGCTCTTGACAACCATTCACTGATGATAGCTTTTATGTCCATAGTGGCAGAAAAATTATCTTGCCTCTACATCTTTAGAAGAAGCGTATACAGATGTTTTTTCAAATTTTATTTTAACGCCATCAGATACTTCTACAAGAAACCATGTGTCGCCAACTTCTTTGATACGACCATGTATTCCTCCTGCAGTTACAACTTTATCTCCGGTTGTCATCGATTCTCTGCTTTTCTGCAGTTCCTTTTGCTTTTTCTGTTGTGGACGAATCATAAAGAAGTAGAAAACAGCTATTATTGCAATAAGCATAAAAAGGGTACTACCCATACCACCTGCACCTGTTGCTTGTAATAAAATATTCATAAAATTATATGTTTAAAGTTTATACTAATTTTTAAAGATAATATTTTCTTTTTTTATTTGCTGTACTATTGCATTTAAAATTCCATTTATAAAGGTGCCGCTCTTAGGAGTACTATACGATTTAGAAATCTCTATGTACTCATTAAGTGAAACGCTTATAGGAATTGAGTCAAAAGTAAATATCTCAGAAAGTGCAATTTGCATAATAACTAAATCCATTAATGCAATCCTGTCGAAATCCCATTTGTCCGTGTGACTCTCAATGAGTTCTCTGTATTTATTCTCATTGAAAATTGTGTCGTGCAAAAGTTTAATTGCAAACTGCTTATCTTCCTCATCTTTAAACATAGGTAAAAGTGGCTGGTTAGGTCCTGACTTTTCTGAGAATTTCTTAATAGTTTTAATTACAAACGATTGCACGATCTCAATGTCATCATTCCAGAAGATAGACTCGTCTTCAAGGATATCATCAAGCTCTTCGTTACCACATATAAATTGCTTAAATATTTTCCTCCAAAATTCTCTGTCTTCATCGTATGTAGGAGAAGGAATCTGAGTATAATTTATATATGTTTCGGACTCTAATATCGTTTCCAGAAGAGTTTTAACAAAAGTCTCGTTATTTACCCATGATAAAGGGCGTTCATTAATGTAATTTGTTAATTGATTATTCTGCTCAAGTTGAAGTGTGAATTTGTTCCTTAGTAAGTGTAGATTAGGATTCATATCTTCCTTGGTGGGGAGAAATTTATTCTTTTTAGCTTCCACCCTACTATCATACGCTTTGGTAATCTCTAATATTAACAAAAACATGTAATAGTAAAGATCGTATGATTTTTGTAAACCGAACATGAGCTCTTTTTCGGCTTTAAGTAAATCTTTATTCGTACCCTGATACCATGAATAGACTAACTGAACTACCCTAATACGAATTAAATTTCTGTTTATCATTTTCTGAATGAACTTATTTTCCGTTATCTCCGAAGATTTTTATCGGAACTGCAAAAGTAGTGATTTTTTCGGAATATAGAACTGGAATATTAGAAAAGGAAAGTTTTAGAATTATTATATTTGTAATTAATATGTATGTTTATAGGTATTAAACTCTAATTATAAATTATTTAACTCAGAGAAAATGAAAAAAGAAATTATTATCATAGTATTGGTAATGTGCTCAGTGGTAAGCTTCTCTCAGCAGAAGGAGCGAATAATATCTGTAATACCTGAACCTGTATCTGTAGTCAAAAAAGGAGGTCATTATGTTTTACCGAATGATATTCTAATCTCCCTTCCAAGTAACATTGAAACAGCATATATAAAGAGCTTAATCGAAGAAAAATTATCTATAGCTGCTGCAAAAAAAGTTGTTTTTAGTAATTCTGCAGACAATGCAAATATTGTATTGATGCTAAATAAAACTATCAGTGACGAAATAGGAGATGAGGGTTATAAACTAAATGTTTCAGGAGATAAGATTATAATAAAGGCAAATAAGTCGGCAGGACTTCTCTATGGTGTTCAAACACTATTGCAACTTTTGCCCCCTCAAATAGAAAGTGATAAGAGAGAAGAGAACGTTTCATGGCAGATACCTCAAGTGGATATTGTTGATTATCCAAGAGTTGAGTGGAGAGGAATGATGTTAGACGTTTCTCGTCATTTCTTTACTGTAGATGAGGTAAAGAGTTTTATAGATAATATGGTAAAGTATAAATACAATATTTTCCATTGGCATCTCACAGATGACGAAGGGTGGAGGATAGAAATAAAAAGTTTGCCAAAACTTACCGAAATTGGAGCATGGCGCACAGAACAAATTGGATGGTTTGGCGATTTTTCACAACCAGATCCAGAGGCCTCAAAAACTTATGGAGGTTTCTATACTCAGGAAGAAATAAGAGATGTAATTAATTATGCACTTGAACGAAATGTTCAGATTATGCCTGAAATTGATGTGCCTGGACATGCATCAGCAATACTTGCTGCTTACCCCGAGCTCTCATGCTTTCCGGATAGCGATGATCATTTTGTTAGAACAGGTGCACCTTTTCTCGATTGGAATACTGGTGGTAGACCTGCTGCAATATATGAAAATACTTTAAATCCTGCTGATGAAAAAGTGTATGAGTTTTTGGATAAGGTACTAACAGAAGTCTCAGAAATGTTTCCTTTTGAATATATACATACTGGAGGAGATGAGGCTCCTTATACATTTTGGGAGAAATCGTCGAACGTAAAGCAATTAATGAAACGTGAGGGTCTAAAAGATATGGCTGAAGTACAATCATATTTTGGTAAAAGAGTTGAGCAAATCATACTATCTAAAAATAAAAAGATGATGGGTTGGGATGAGATTCTTGAAGGAGGTATTACACCCACTACAGCATTAATGAGCTGGAGAGGAGAGCAACACGGAATAGAGGCATCCAAATCGGGCCATTTGGTGGTAATGAGTCCCAATAACTTTGTGTATATCGATTATATGCAGGGAGATATTTCAACTGAGCCAAAGGTCTACGCTTCATTAAGATTGAACCAAACATATAGATTTGATCCGATTCCTGAGGGGGCAAACGGCGACTTTATATTAGGTGGACAAACTAATTTATGGACCGAACAGGTTTACAATATTCGGCAAGCTGAGTATATGACATGGCCTCGTGGTTTGGCAATAGCTGAGTCGCTTTGGTCGCCTAAAGAAAATAAAGACTGGGATAGATTTATTGCTAAAACTGAAATCCATTTCAAACGATTCGATTATGCAAAAACAAAGTATTCACCTGCAATGTACGACCCAATTGTGGAGGTTTATAAGGTTGGTGAAGATTATTATGTAACTTTAATCCCTGAGATTAGTGGACTTGATTTATATACAAGCTTCGACTCTTCATATCCCGATAATTATTACCCTAAATACACTGAACCACAATTAATTCCAAAAGATGCTGTTTTGATGAGGATAATAAGTTATCGTGAAGATAAACCAATAGGTCGTATGATGACAATAACTACAGAAGAATTAAAGAAAAGAGTGAGATAGAAAATTGTTTAATTAATAGTAAATCACTATCTTTGCGCCGCTTTTTTGTAAGCTCCCGTGTGATGGGAAATAAAGAAAAGCACTTTATTTTGAGTAACACAAACAATTTTAAAAATGAAAACATTTGAATTAAAAGGTGAAATCAGACAAGATTTCGGAAAGAAGGCAGCTAAATCATTACGCCGCCAAGGGTTAGTTCCATGCGTAATTTATGGAGGCCACGAAGGAGAAAACATAAACTTTGTAGTAAAGCAAGGTGATGTTCGTAATCTTCTGTATACACCAGAAGTTTTTCTGGTAAATCTGGAGCTTGGAGATAAAAAAATGCAGGCAATTTTAAAAGAGTCGCAATTCCATCCGGTAAAAGATACTGTTTTGCATCTTGATTTTCTGCATGTGTTTGAAGATGTACCTGTAGTTATAGAGTTGCCTGTACGTTTAGAGGGGCTTGCAGTTGGTGTTAAAGCAGGTGGTAAGCTGTCACTCGACTTGCGTAAGCTAAGAGTTAGAGCTTTAGCTGCTAATCTACCTGAACAGCTTGTTGTAAATGTTACAAAGCTCAAGATCGGTAAATCTATTCAGGTTGGTGATCTAAACTTCGAAGGGCTTGAGTTGTTGAATGCTAAAAATGCTGTTGTTTGTCGTGTTCAGGTAACTCGTGCAACAAGAAGCGACATGAGTGCAGCTGCTGCATTAGAAGATGGTGATGAGACAGAATCTGAAGAAACTACAGAAGCTGCATCAAAAGAATAGATTAAGTATATGAAATATTTGATAGCGGGATTGGGCAATATCGGACCTGATTATGAGCGAACCCGCCACAATATAGGTTTTATGGTGTTGGACGCTTTTGCAAAAGCGTCCAATTCTGTTTTTGAGGACAAGCGCTATGGCTTTGTTTCTCACACGAGATTGAAAAATAAAACATTAGTTCTATTAAAGCCTTCCACCTTTATGAATTTGAGTGGAAATGCAATTCGTTATTGGATGCAAAAAGAAAAAATCAGCAACAGCAATCTCTTAGTTGTTGTCGACGATTTAGCTCTGCCATTTGGTACACTTAGATTAAAATCCAAAGGCAGTGATGCAGGTCATAATGGTTTAAAGCATATTCAAGACATAATAGGGCAAAAATACCCAAGGTTAAGATTTGGAATAGGCAACGATTTTCCTCGAGGAGCACAAGTAAATTATGTACTTGAAGAGTTCTCAGAAGAAGAAAAAATAAAATTACCTGAACGTATTGAATCTGCTTGTGAAATAATATCAAGTTTCTGTCTTGCCGGTATAGATATTACAATGAATCAATACAATAATAAGTAAACATTAAGGTGTTATAGATGGAAGAAGTAAGATTAGATAAATGGTTATGGGCCGTGAGAATATTCAAAACACGCTCCATTGCTGTAGATGCTTGTAAAAAGAATCGAGTATTGATAGGTGAAGTACCGGTTAAAGCTTCCAGAACTATTCGAGTAGGGGATATTGTGCAGGTGAAAAAGCCTCCGGTGATATTCTCTTTCAAAGTACTTAAACTGACAGACAAGAGAATGGGAGCAAAGATGGTTCCCGAATTTATGGAGAATGTTACAACGCCCGATCAGTATGAAATACTGGAGCTAAATAAGATTAGTGGATTTGTTGACAGGCAAAGAGGAACCGGACGTCCAACTAAAAAAGAACGTAGAGATCTGGAGTCTTTTACAAGCGATGTTAACATAGATAATTTTAATTGGGGTGAGGATTAATAAATCATCCCATCTATTTTATTGTAAATTAGCACTTTTGAAATGCTGTTTGGAGTTAAACAGTACTCAGTATCACCAACTGCTCCATTGTCACGCAGACGTTTATAATGATCACTTACTTGAATAAATTCATTTAAGTTTCCTTTAACCTTAAGCCATAATTTATATGACATCTTAATGGCATCTGAATTAAACTCAACATTAGTCATTTCTATAAGTTTCTCGGCAAAAGCCCCCCCAAAAAGAGTGTCTTCAATGTTTATGCGGTTATTCCATCCTGCACATAATACTACAATCCTTTCTGCACTCTTAATACATCTCTCCGCAACAGCGCTAATGTTTGGGAAAGAGCCTATTATAAGTTCTTTGCAATCTTTAGCTACGTCAATTGCTCTTGTGCCGTTTGTTGTTGTAAATACAATGCTTTTTCCTTTAACT
>DATGMV010000424.1:0-4607 GCA_035307185.1 Fermentimonas sp.
TTCACATATAATTATAGTGCTAATGACCGATTAAGTCACTGAACATTGTTTATTGTATTTCCCAGTCCTTATACCCTTTTTCTTTTAATTCCTTTTCTCTTTTTTGATGTTGACTAAGTTCTTCAAAATTTTTAAAACAGGGTACAGTATTGTATTAAATTATTGCGCCTTCTTATTAAATGATAGCAAAACATCGGTCTGTTTGCTTATCTGATCGCTCTCAAAGCTGTCAAGGTAGCTTTCAGTTACGCCCAGGCTACTATGTCCTAGTAGGTCGCTTATCATCGCTATATCTGCCCCGGATCGCTTCAGGATCGTAGCAAATGAATGCCTGGCGAAGTATGTGGTCACGTTCTTGTTTATACCAACATTCCGGGCAATCCGCTTCATGTACTTGTTTATCGTTTTGATTAATTGCTGTGATACTTCTTGCTTCCTGGTTGCTGTGATGCCTTTCTCATAGTGCGGAAAAATGTAGCTTCCGGGAACAACCGACCGGATACCATATTTATTAATGATCTCCCATGTTTCAGGCTTCAATGAAACAGTAATCTTTTTAGCTTCTTTTCGGGTGTGCTTGGTTTTTTCTCTCTGATAGGTCAGAATGTTGCCGTCTATGTCTTCCCATTTCAAAGAACAGAAATCTTTAACGTTCATTCCATTGCATAGGTAGAGGAATATCCAGTAATCACGTGCCATCGCTTCCGTTCCGGTGGCTTCGTAGTTGTAAATACGTGCTATTTCCTGAATGGTCAATGCCTTTTTTATATTTTCACCGGACGGAATTTCATACTTTCCCCGTCCAAATGGATATAATTTATAATCAATATCCTGTTGGTTAAATATCGCTCTCAAGGCTCTTAGGTACATTCCAACGGTGGTAATACTTTTGCCATTGTCTAACATCCAACGCTCATACTTCTTCAGGAAACTCGGTGTTATGTCGGTAAACTTCAAGTTCTTTTTGAAATTCTCCAGGCTGTTTTTAGTACATCTATAACTCGACGCAGTGGAAATACGTCCTTCTAATTCAAGGTCTGAAATATACTTATCAAATGCATGGTAAACGCTGTTATAAACGTCCCGACCCTCAAGGTACATTTCATCAAACTTCTCAAATGTGAAGGCTGTGTCTAATTTATCAATAACATTTTCTGCTTTCTGATAATACCGATTTAATTTTTTCAAAATCTCCTTTTGATCGGGTGTCCTTCGTTTGGCAGACAATACCTTTTCAAGTTCACCCGGCTTCAGGTCAATGTCGGTTGAATAATACATATATTTCCGGTTGAAATATAATCTGATCTTAATATTGCAAGTTCCGTCTTTCTTCGGGTGATACGTATCAGTAAAAAAATCAACTTTTGCCTTCATGATGCTATTATTTTTATTGCTGTGAAAAGTGTGAAGGTTTTTTCAACAAACATCTTTTGAAAAAAAATATCCCTTCTTTCCATTTCAAAACTATTTCAAAACAAAGATAGTATAATAACAACAAACAAACAAATAATACCTATTAATTAATCAACTGTTATACAATGGTCTTATAGTATTTTATTAGCGGTTTTATATTTCTATGTTTTGCGTATTTTTCTGACTACGGATCAGAAGGTTCCAGGTTTGAACCCTGGCGGGATCACTCTTTATGATACACACAATACACACACTAAAAACTATCAAACTGAATAAAAGTTTGGTAGTTTTTTTTTATCTTTGAAATGAATTAATTGAAATTTGCAATCATGGATAATCATATAGAAGATAAAGTCGTTTATATTACCGGAGGAGCCAAAGGGCTGGGAAAAGCAATAGTTACACTGTTCTGTAAAAATGGTGCAGACGTAACATTCTGCGATATAAATACAGAAGAAAGCAATAAGCTATGCAATGAACTCTCGTCATACAAATGCAGCTATCATGAAGTTGATATTTCAGATGCAGAAGCATTGGAACGATCAGTTAATCAAGTAATAAAAGAAAAAGGAAATATCGACGTTATAATAAACAATGCAGGAGTCAGCTATTTCAACTCAATTCTTGATACAACAGTAGAAGATTTTGATAAAGTACTGGATATAAACTTACGCCCTCTGTTTATTACTGCCCGCACATTGGCAAAACTTAGAGAAACCAACCCAAACTTAAACACCTACGGAAGAATAATAAACATCTCTTCCACCCGCTATTTGATGAGCGAACCCAACTCAGAATCTTATGCTGCTTCCAAAGGAGCAATATACTCTCTTACCCATGCCTTAGCACTTTCGTTGAGCAAATACAAAATCATAGTAAACTCCATCAGTCCCGGCTGGATTGAAACCGGCGATTATGATCTGCTCAGCCCCCAAGATCATAGCCAGCACCCATCAGGCAGAGTAGGCAAACCCGACGACATTGCGCGCACCTGCCTATTCTTATGCCAGCCTGATAATGATTTTATAAACGGCCAAAACATAGTGGTGGACGGAGGCATGACTAAAAAAATGATATATCTGTAAGGTACTTATAAATAAATAGTATAAAGTCAAACATTTGTAGTACTTTTGTCTTTGAATTAAATCACATTTATGACATTTAAAGAACTAAAGATTTCAGAGCCTATTTTAAAGGCATTAACCGACAAAGGATACCAAACACCAACACCAATACAAGAACAGGCAATCCCTGTAGCACTAGACGGCAGAGACATACTAGGCATAGCACAGACAGGCACCGGCAAGACCGCTGCTTTCGCAATTCCTATTATTCAGATGTTAAATCAGCCTCGTGCAAAAGGTGCAAGAAACGGGATAAAAGCGCTAATACTTACCCCAACAAGAGAGCTGGCGATACAGATCGACGACTGCTTCGGAGAGTACAGCCGGAATACCAACCTGCGTCATGCAGTAATATTTGGAGGCGTAAATCAACGACCTCAAGTAAATCAGTTGAAAAACGGAGTAGATATTCTAACAGCCACCCCAGGGAGGTTGCTTGACTTAATCGCACAAAAGCACATTTCGCTAAGTAATATCAGTCACTTTGTCCTCGACGAAGCCGACCGAATGCTTGACATGGGATTTGTGCACGACATCAAACGACTTCTACCCCTGCTGCCCAAACAAAGGCAGACACTCTTCTTCTCTGCAACCATGCCTGCGGCAATAACAAAGCTATCCAAGACGATACTATATAAGCCCGTCAGAATAGAAGTAACCCCCGCCTCATCTGCGGTAGACACAGTAGAGCAACACCTCTATTATGTAGAAAAACCCGAGAAAAGCAACCTTCTGTTTAACGTACTGCAAAAAGTACAAAGTAAATCAGTACTCGTTTTCTCACGCACAAAACACGGTGCTGATAAAATTGCACGAGTACTAAACAAAAAGGGAATCGGGTGCGAAGCAATCCACGGCAACAAATCACAGAATGCACGCCAACGAGCGCTTACCAATTTCAAATCGGGCAAGACACGAGTAATCATAGCAACCGATATCGCTGCAAGAGGCATTGACATTACAGACCTCGAGATGGTGATAAATTACGACCTGCCCGATGTAGCCGAAACTTATGTTCACCGTATAGGCCGTACCGGTCGCGCCGGTAAAACCGGAACCGCTCTTTCATTCTGTGCTCCAGACGAACGAGTGATGCTAAACGATATACAGAAATTGACGGGGAAGAAATTGAGCAGTGTAATCAGTTAAACACTTTATTTAAAAACATAAAGTTATACATAATCTCAATCATCCTCATTAAAATATGAGGTTGATATGAAGAGATAATGAAGTAGATATGTAGTGGATTCGGACTTGGTACGGCAAATTCACATTGTATGTATCACCTTTATAACTGAAAAACGACTTTTATCACATCCCGAAATACAATTTTGCCATAGAGAAATAAATAAGCACGCCTGAGATGTCGCATATAGTTGTTATCAGCGGTGCACTGGCTGTGGCAGGGTCTAACTTAAGACGGGTGAAAATAAAAGGCAAAAGCATGCCTACCACACTCCCTACAACTACAATCAGAACCATTGTGAGTGATACAACCGGAATAATATCCGGAGCACGCCATGATGCTACAACAGAAACACCTACTGCCATTGTAAGTCCTAGCAGAAGGGCTACAGCTAATTCTTTGCTCAATAATCGTACCCAGTCTCTTCCACGAACATCACCCTTTCCGAGCGACCTTATCATAAGTGTGGCTGATTGCGAACCGGCATTTCCGCCACTATCAATAAGGAGAGGCAGAAAAAACACTAATGAAACCATGGATTCTATAACTGTGTCGAAACGTGACATCGCATAACCCGAGAATATGTTCATTAAAACCAGTGCCATAAGCCATCCGATACGTTTTTTATAGATAAAAGTGACTGATGCTTGCACAGGGTTTATTATAGCGTCTTTAACACCGACAAATCGGTGGAAATCTTCGGTTTGCTCCTCTTCTGCCACATCGAGGATATCATCTACCGTAACAATACCGAGCAAGGTGTTTGAACTGTCTACAACCGGCAAGGCTATACGATTATAGTCCTTGAAAACATGAACTGCAGTCTCCTGATCATCAAATGCGCTTAACACGATCAACTCATGTTTAGTAAGATCTTCTATTTT
>DATGMV010000425.1:0-7842 GCA_035307185.1 Fermentimonas sp.
TTCAAGAATTTTTAATCTGAATGCGTATTCATACATTGCTTGTGCTTCTTCGCTAAGGGCTTGAGTTTGATTGTTTTTAGCCAGGAATAGTTCGTATGAGTTGGCGCGACCACTTTCGTGCTTTTCTTCAGTAAACCTGTATGCCTCGTCGCTTGCTTCAACAGATTTTTTTGCAGCTTCCCATCTGCTTGCTGCTGCAACAGCATTAAAGTATGCCTGCTCAATTCGTTTGCGAAGATCGAGTTTAGTTTTATCGAGTTCTAATTTAGTATTGGCAATTGCCAATCTTGCAAGATCAACGTTGTTTCTTATTTGAAATCTATTGAATATTGGTATGCGGAGATTAAAACCAAGTGAGTTGCTAATATTGTTTTTTATTTGAGAGTTGAAATTGTCGTTGGGTCTGCCACTCATATTATAGTAGCCTGTACCCATATTTACACCAAACGAAAGGGTGGGGTAGAACTGAGATCGTGCCATTAGTATCTCTTTCTCGCTACTTTCGAGTCGGTATTGCATACTTCTTATTTCAGGTCTATGTTCTAATGCACTTTGATATACAGCTTCGGATGTTAATAATGCAGTTTCATCGATCAAGGTTTCTACCGGAGGAACAACAACATCGAAGTTACTGAATGATTCCAGCTCCATTATCTGAGCAAGATCAAGAAGTGCAAGTTTTAGGTTGTTTTCGGCCTGTACTATATTTAACTCCTCTCGAGCCTGTTGTGCTTCAATCTCAAAAAGCTCTCCTTCTGCCATTCGTCCGCTCTCCACAAGAGCTTTTCTGCGAGCATAATCTGCCTCTGTTGTTTTAATCTGATTTTCGGCAATGGAAAGTAGTTCTTTATTCAATAGTACTTGAAGAAAGGCTGTGGATACACTCATTATTATATCATCCTGCATCTTTTCTAAGTCCGCTACAGAAGCATACATGTCTGCTTTTCGGGCATCGATGTTATGTTTCATCCTTAACCCGTCGAAAATAGTTATATCTGCACCTATCCCAAAGTTAGTTTGAGATGAGTTGCTGTTTTCATATACGTTGTCTATACCTATAGAGCGACCAAATACAAAGCTTTGCCCTGCCGAAGCATTAAGATTAGGGAGGAGGTCGGCACGAGCCTGACTGTAAGCTATCTCTCTTTGCCTACTGTTGAGTTCCTGCTGTTTTATGTTTCTGTTGTTCTCGAGAGCTATTTCAATGCACTCCATAAGTGTGTATTGCTTCTGAGCTGATGCAGTAAAAATAGTTGATACGATAATAAGCAGGGATATAATTATTTTGTTTAATTGCATGATGTAAGATATTTTTGAATTCAATTATTCTTATTAAATGAATATTTACCTATCATTTTTCCTCAATAATTTCAGTTCCCCTGATTTTATCCTTTTCATTTAAACCTTCTGTAATTTCAATATTAATTCCATCAGATAAGCCAATTGATACTTGATGGCGTTGAAACTCCTGAGGGGCTTCGTTTTTAACCAAATATACAAAAGCAGAATCGCCACTAAATTCAATCGAGCTTTCGGGTATTGTTAGCACATTGTTTCGTTGGTCAAGTTTAATGTTAGCGTTGGCACTATAACCGGCCCTTATAAATATATCTTCGGGGATAGACAGTGCTGCTTTCATTTCGAATAAGATTGCACCGCTCTCTTCGATTCCTTTTGGTGAGATATATTCGAGTGTGGCGGGTATTGTGCGTTCCTGAATTGCTCCAATGGTGATGTCAATTGGCATTCCCGAAGTAAGTTTCCCTACTTCTGTTTCATCTATTTTGCCAACAAATAGCATATCGCTTAAGTTGGCTACCGACGCCACTGTTGTGCCATCGTTGAAGTTATTAGTTTGGATTACTGAGTTACCTTCTTTTACAGGGATATCTAAGATCGTTCCTGTTACGGTTGATCTGACTAATGTATTACTGGTTTTTGCCGAGCTCTGTGTTATACCTGTGCGAATAAGACTTAGGTTATCTTTTGCTGCACGTAGCTCTGCCTGATCATTACTATACTGTAACTCCACTTTTTCGAATTCTTCGCGAGATATTACAGATTTCTCATAGAGTGCTTTGTCTCTTTCGTAGTTGCTTTTACTTTGGTTAGCAGCTATTTGTGCTCTTTCTACACGCGACTCGGCACTGCTTAAATTTACCATATCGGGTACAACCTGTATGGTTGCGATTAAATCGCCGGCATTAACAATGTCACCAGCCTCTTTGTGCACTTTGGAAATTATTCCCGACATCTGCGGTTTTATAAGAATCTCATTACGAGGTTCTACCTTACCGGTGGCAACTGTGCTTTTTTCAATGTTACCCATTTCTGCTGTTACAATTGAATATTCAACAGTTTTTGGTTTCGACTTCTGCCAAAGAAACACAAAAGTGGAAATTACTAATAGTCCCAATAACGCAAACCCAATTATTCTCAAAATTCGTTTCATACTCTTTATTATATTTTACTGATTAACAGATTTACTTTTTCATTAGTTATTCTTCTCCAATAGCCTCTACAGGCTTAATCATCATTGCTCTCTGTGCAGGAACATAACCGGCCATTGTACCTATTATAATTAGGATTACGAGAGAAATGACTGCCATCCCGAATGAGATCTGAGGGTCTTTGAAGAACTGATCGCCCTGACTGAGCACTATGCCTGTAGCTCTGAGCAATCCTACCCCTATAACTATACCTAAGACACCCGCAAGCATGGTTAGTACGATACTTTCGCTAAGAATCTGACCGATTATATTGCGTGGTGTGGCTCCAAGAGCACGTCTGATTCCTATCTCTTTGGTGCGCTCACGTACTGTTACGAGCATGATATTACTTACACCAATTGCACCGGCGAACAGGGTACCCAGCCCCACAATCCAGATAAGTGCAGCTATGCCGATACCGAGATAGTTGAACATCTTAAATTGCTCTTCAATATTCATTGAGAAGAGAGCATCTTTATCGTCGGGAGAAATTTGATGTTGTTGTTTTAAAATATCTTCAATTTGTGTTTGAACAACTTTAACGGGTACTCCACTTTTTGCTGTGGCTGCAAGGAAGTGTATGATATTGCCTTGATTAAATGCTTGTTGCATTGTTGAGAAGGGTAAAACCACAGTTTCGGCAGTTTGTCCGCCAATACTTACTCCTGATGTACTTCTGGCAACACCTATAACCTGAAAGTAGATACCATTTACACGTATCTGCCTTCCTGTTGGATCTTCTCCAGGTTGAAAAAGCACCTCATATATTCTTTCTCCGATAATGCAGACCTTTCTTTTTTCTGCAATATCGATTTCATTTACATATCTGCCATAAAGCATCTTGCTTTTTTCAATAAGGTCATACTCCGGATAACAACCTTTTACGAGGTAGGAGCCACTTCTTTCGCCACGCACCACGTTGTTGTCGCCACCGCCAGCAAATAGCACAGGCGACAGATATTGCAGTTCTTTTACACGATCTTTTATTACGGGAATGTCATTGTTTGTCATGTCCCATCTTCTTCCTTTTTGAAAACCTTTGTAAGCAATGGTTGTACGGTTGGCAGAGAAAAATGCAGAGTTGGTTGCGAACCCTTCAATCTGAGAGGCTATTCCTTCGGAAAGAGCATTGCCGGCACCAACCATAAGTACAAGCATGAGCATACCCCAAAATACTCCAAAGGCAGTTAATGCGCTCCTTGATTTATTATGAGTAATGGTAATCCAAATTTCTTGCCACCTGTCTATATCAAACATATTGCTGATTTGTACATTTTACGTTGTTTATTCTTGTCGCATTGCCTCAATTGGTTGTACTTTAACGGCTTTTCTTGCAGGTAAATATCCCGCAATAACACCTGAGAAAATAAGTACGATAGTTGCAAAGATTGCATATCCAACCTCGACTGTAGGGTTTTTAAATACCGACATTTGAGGTTCATCCGATACTGCTTGTGCACTTGCCGCTTGCTCCATAATGAGGTTGATTATCTCTGTGAGTCCAATGCCCATAACCAAGCCTATATATCCGAAGATGGTGGTTATGATTATCGACTCAAGTATGATAGATTTTAAAATTGATGATGGTGCGGCACCAAGTGCTTTTCTGATGCCAATTTCTCTGGTTCTTTCTTTTACTGAAACAAGCATTATGTTGCTTACGCCAACAATTCCTGCTATAAGTGTTAATATCCCGATTATTGTAACTAACAGGGTTATGCCATTGAATATTTTCATTGTTTCTACATAGTCGGCCTGATTATTGTTTAACCAAAGTGCTTGTCTGTCGGCAGGATCGAAATTCATCCTTCGGCCCATTATTTCACGAAGCGATTCATTGAATTTGTCGTTAGCTTCTTTAGTAATAAGATCATCTACTGTGAAGGTTATCTGGTTGAATTTTTGTCCGGTGTTAAAAATTGCCTGTGAAGTGGAAAATGGTATATATGCGTTTGGTCCGCCCCAGTCCTCTCTTTTTGAATTTACACCTATTACTTTAAACATAAGTTGACCAACCTTTACATTCTTGCCTAAGGGCGATTCACCCTTGAAGAGGAGATCGGCAATTTTTTTATCTATTACGATAACTTTATTCCTCTCTCTCATATCGAGCTGATTGATGAACCTGCCACCCTCTTGTAGAATCTCGAGTTTTTCTATATGCATATAATTTGGCATAACTCCTCTAATTTGGTAAGAGCCATATTCGTTGCCGAAGTATATTGTTTGTGTGCTATTTGTACGTGCTGTAATCAGGCGGCTCTGTTCTACTTCTTCTCTTATAAGATCGAGTTCACTATTTGTGAATTGCAGACGACGCTCAGATTTTAGTCCTTTAAATGGCATTGAGGTGGTACCCGACCACAAGTTGATTCTGTTTACAGCCCTTGAACTGAAGTTTTCCATTACTCCATTTTTGAGTCCGTTTCCTGCACCCAAGAGTACTATTAAAATGAATATACCCCACGAGACAGATAGCCCCGTGAGTGTTGTGCGCATTTTATTTTTTCTGAGAGTTGTTGCTATCTCTTGTAGCAAGTCGATCATAATCAGTTGTTATTAACTGTGTGAATACCGTTTGTCTTACGCGTTTCATATTCAATCATTCCATCTTTAAGATGAATGATGCGGTTAGTGGTATCGGCAACCGACTTCTCGTGAGTCACAATTATTGTTGTAATTCCCTCTTTGTTTAGGTTGGTTAGTACGTTCATAACCTCAACCGTTGTTGTGCTATCGAGTGCACCGGTAGGCTCGTCAGCTAAGATTATTTTAGGGTTAGAAATCAATGCACGAGCAATTGCAACGCGTTGTTTTTGTCCACCTGAAAGCTCGTTTGGCATGTGGTGTGCCCAATCTTTAAGTCCCATTCTATCAAGATGCTCCATTGCTATGATATTTCTTTTTTTGCGACTAACTTTCTTATAATAGAGAGGGAGTGCTACATTCTCGAGAGCATTCTTGAAATTTATGAGGTTGAAAGATTGAAATACAAAACCAATAAAATCATTTCTGTATTTTGCTGCAGTTTTCTCGCTTAGGTTTTTAATAAGTGTTCCATTAAGGTTGTAATTGCCGGAATCATATGTGTCCAGAATGCCCAATATATTTAAAAGGGTTGATTTGCCGGAGCCGGAGGCTCCCATAATGGAAACATATTCACCTGCTTCTACATTAAGATCAATTCCCTTTAATACGTGTAATGAAAGCGCTTCTGTATGATAAGATTTATGCAATTGCCGGATGTGTATCATCTTATAATAAGATTGTAAGTAAATTTTATGACGCAAATGTATGCCAAAACATTGTACTATGCAATGCATAATACTGTTAAGTTTCTAAATTTAACGTAATTTAAATTTATATAGTCTTTGGCTGTCGTATAGATACTGCTTATACCATATAAAAATTATAATTATATGGGCAAAATTGGTTATCTTTGCACGAAAATAGTTGGGTTATCAATATGAGGGTATTACTATATCCCTTATTTGTTTATTTCCCCTGTGTTTAACAATTTTAGGTTATAAATTAATTATGATTGAACAGCAAGAAAAAGCATGGCACAGCTTCAAGGGTGAGGTGTGGAAAAGAGAAATCAATGTAAGAGACTTTATTCAATTTAATTACACTCCATATAAAGGTGACGACAGCTTCCTTGTGGGGCCTACAGCAAAAACCAGCAAGGTCTGGGATAAGTTGTCAGAAATGTTTAAAGAGGAGCGTGAAAAAGGCGTTTATGATGCTGAAACTAAAATTCCGCAACGCATAGATGCTTACGGTCCCGGTTATATCGACAAAGAAAATGAGGTTGTAGTAGGTGTTCAGACTGATGCTCCTTTAAAAAGAGGTATATTCCCGAATGGCGGTATAAGAATGGTTGAAAACAGCTTAACCGCTTACGGTTATGAACTTGACCCAATTACGAAAGATATTTATACCCGATACAGAAAAACACATAACGAGGGCGTTTTCTCTGCATATACAAAAGAGATGATTGCTGCTCGTCGTTCAGGTATTATAACAGGTTTGCCGGATGCTTATGGTAGAGGTAGAATTATTGGTGACTACCGCAGAGTGCCACTTTATGGTACAGAGGCACTTAAAAAAGAAAGAAAAAAATATTTTGAGAGACTTGATATTCAAGAACTGACTGAAGATATTATTCGTGATCGCGAAGAAGTGTCGGAGCAAATAAGAGCTTTTGATTATTTTGAAAAAATGTGTGCAAGTTATGGCTTTGATGTTACACGTCCTGCACAAAATGCTCGTGAAGCAGTACAGTTCCTATATTTCGCTTATCTTGCTGCAGTGAAGGACCAGGATGGTGCAGCTATGTCACTTGGTCGCACATCTACTTTCCTTGATATTTATATTGAACGCGATATTGAAGCAGGCGTTCTCACCGAAGAGGAGGCGCAAGAACTTATAGATCAGTTTATCATTAAGCTTAGAATTGTTCGTTTCCTACGTACTCCCGATTATAACGATCTGTTTTCAGGTGACCCTGTATGGGTTACAGAATCGCTTGGTGGTCAGGGTATAGACGGAAGAACATTGGTTACACGTACATCTTTCAGGTATCTGCATACATTATATAATCTTGGACCATCTCCGGAACCAAACCTTACAGTTCTATGGTCTAAAGACTCTCCTGAATCATGGAAGAAATTCTGTGCTAAGGTTTCTATTGATACCTCGGCAATACAGTATGAAAATGACGACCTGATGCGTCCAGATTATGGCGACGATTATGGTATTGCTTGTTGCGTGTCGCCAATGAAAATTGGTAAGCAAATGCAGCTGTTTGGTGCGAGAGCAAACCTTGCCAAAGCACTACTTTACGCTATTAATGGTGGTAGAGATGAGATATCGGGTGTACAGGTTTCGCCAAAGTTTGAAGCTATTACAAGTGAGTATCTCGACTATGACGAGGTGCTTCAGAAGTTTGAAACGATGATGAAGTGGTTGGCAAAGGTGTATGTTAACGCTCTTAAGATTATTCATTTTATGCATGATAAATATGCATATGAAGCATACCAGATGTCACTTCATGATGGTGATGTTGAAAGAATAAGAGCAACAGGTATTGCCGGTATCTCTATTGTTGCAGACTCACTTGCTGCAATACGTGATACAAAAGTAAAGGTGATACGCGACGAAAGAGGTTTGGCTGTTGATTTTGAACGTGATGGGGAGTATGTTCCATTTGGAAATAATGATGATCGAACAGATGAGATTGCAGTTAAGGTAACAGAGCGTTTTATGGAGTATCTGCGTATGCATGAGACTTATCGTAAAGCACGTCCTACCCAGTCGCTACTCACAATTACATCGAATGTTGTTTATGGTA
>DATGMV010000426.1:0-16134 GCA_035307185.1 Fermentimonas sp.
ATAAAATGTTGCAGAGTGAGCGCGATAAGCTTCTTAATCTTGAAGAAGAACTGCATAAACGCGTAGTTGGACAAGAAGAGGCCATTGAAGCTGTTGCAGATGCTGTGAGAAGAAGCAGAGCAGGATTGAGTGATCCTAAACGCCCCATTGGTTCTTTTATCTTTCTTGGTACTACAGGGGTAGGTAAAACTGAACTTGCAAAAGCACTTGCAGAGTATTTATTTGATGATGAAGATATGCTTACTCGAATTGATATGAGTGAGTATCAAGAGAAGTTTAGCGCAAGCAGATTAATTGGTGCGCCTCCCGGATATGTGGGTTATGATGAGGGTGGACAACTTACTGAAGTCATTAGAAGAAAACCTTATTCAGTAGTACTTTTTGATGAGATTGAGAAGGCTCACCCAGATGTATTTAATATCTTATTACAAGTTCTTGACGACGGGAGACTTACCGATAATAAAGGTAGGGTGGTTAATTTTAAGAACACCATTATAATAATGACTTCAAATATGGGATCAATCGAAATTCGTGAGAATTTTGAGAAGATTACCTCTGCAAATAGAGAGGAAGTTATTGATAATACTTGAAATCTTGTAATGGATATGCTAAAAAAGAATATTCGTCCCGAGTTTCTTAATCGTATAGATGAGGTTATTATGTTCACTCCATTAAGGGAAAGCGAGATTACAAAGATTGTAATGCTGCAGCTTGATAAAGTAAGCAAAGCTTTATCTGAAAGTGGAATTGTGCTAAGTTATAGCGATGAAGCAATAAAAAGTATATCACAATCGGGCTATGATCCGGAGTTTGGAGCAAGGCCTGTTAAACGGGTAATACAGCGTAAGGTTTTGAATCAGTTGTCAAAAGATTTGTTGTCAGGTAGGGTTGATAAATCAAAACCAATTATAATTGATGCTATAGACGATCATATCTTTTTTAAGAATTAGTTTCTATCTTTTCCAAAAACCTGGTATAAATAGTGATAGAACGGTGAATATTTCCAAGCGTCCCACTAACATAAGAAATGAAAGGAAGTATTTAGCAAAAATTGTGGCTGACTCATACGTGCCTTCGGGTCCGTATGAGCCAAGTCCAAAGCCATAGTTGCTTATTGATGATAGTGCAACGCTAATTGACTCGTCGAAGGTCATGCCGGTGAAACTTAATACAGCTGCACTTGCAATTGTAAGTGTAAGGTAAAGAAATGCAAAAGCAATTACTTTGGATATTGCATCGTTTGAAACAACTTTACCATTTATTTTCACCAAATATAGCGCATCAGGGTGTACCTGACGTTTAAATACAATTAGTGAGTTTTTGGAAAGTACAACAAGTCGAGATATTTTCATACCACCGGAAGTTGAGCCTTCACAACCACAGAATAGTATCATAACCATAAATAGGAGCCAATAAAAAGGTCCCCAGGTAAGGAAATTTTCGGTGGCAAAACCTGTTGTGGTTATTGCAGCTACAACCTGAAACAAAACTGTTCTAAATGTTTCTCCAACATACATCATCTGATCGGTAATAAGTAATGCAATAGTAATACCAATTGTGAATATTAAAATAATAGAAACATACCATTTAAACTCTTCATTCTTGAATATAGAAAATGAGGATTTTGTAAAAAGACTTGAGATAAGTAGAAAATTTGTTGCTCCAAAAAACATTAACAATGTTATAATGTATTCTACATAGGGTGAATTAAACGATGCGATACTTAATTGGCGCGTTGAGAATCCTCCGGTGGATATGGAAGTTAGAGAATGGCAAGCAGCTTCAAATGCATTCATTGGACCAACCCATAAAAGAATAAATCCAATAAGTGTAAGTGTAAGATATGTTAAAGCCATTGTTTTGGCTACCTCTTTTATTTTAGGTCGAAACATATCCTCTGCAATACCTGTAGCTTCTGCATCATAAAATTGTCCTGACAACCCTCCAAATACCGGTATAAATGATATTACGAAGATTATTATACCTATTCCCCCAATCCACTGTGTGAAGCTTCGCCAGAAATGAAGTGATTTTGGAAATGCTTCAATATTGATAAGAGTTGAGCTGCCGGTGGTAGTAAATCCGCACATGCTCTCAAAAAAAGCATTAGTAAATGAAGGAATTGCATCACTTATTAAATATGGGAGTGTACCAAATAAGGCAAGCATAAGCCACACCGTTGTTACTGTAATATACACCTCTCTTTTGGTAATATTTCCGGTGTTATTTCTCTTATTCCTTCCGGCAAGGAATAATAAAAGTCCGGAAGCAAACGTTATAATTGTCGATATATATATGCTGTTTACTACGTTTTCTTTATAGTAAATTCCAATAAATGCAGATAAAAGCATGAAAAAGGCTTCAATCATCAAAACAAGTCCTACACTACTAAGTACAAATCGATAATTGAATCTTCTCATGTTAATTAAACAGGTTTTCTATACTTTTTAGAGATCTGTTAAGAAAGAAAACTACTACACGGTCGTTGGCTTCAATTTGAGTGTTACCATCAACAAGCATGGGCTCTCCTCTGCGAATTAATGCACCAAAGGTAATATCGCTTGAAAGTTTGAGGTCTTTTATCTTTTTACGTGTAACTTTTGAGTTAGGTTTGGCAATAACTTCACCAACATTTGCGTCGGCATATGTAAGGTTTTTTATGTTTGATGCATCCGCTTTTAGAAGCAATTCGTATATTGCACTTGCTGCAATCAGCTTTTTGTTTATTACTGTACCAATATCAAGTTGTTCTGCCATAGAAATATAATCTATATTCTCTATCTCTGCAACAGTTTTTTTTACTCCATATTGTTTGGCAACCATACATCCAAGTATATTGGCCTCGGAGTTTGCAGTAAGAGCCAGAAATGCATCAGTTTCAGCAATTCCCTCTCGTATTAGAAATTCTGTATTTCTACCATCTTCTACAAAAACAGTTACATTTGATGGACATTTCTCAACAAGCATCTCTGCTCTTTCACGATCTTGTTCAATTATTTTTATATCAATATTTTGAGGTAGTTGTTGAATGGTTCGCATTGTTATTCTACTGCCACCCATAAACATAAGTTTCTTTGTTTCAAACGATTTTTTACCTAATAGTTCAGGTAAAATATCAATATGTTTTCTTAGAGAAGTAAAATAGAGTATATCATTTGCCAGAATCTGGTCATTTCCCTGAGGAATAATTGTTTCTTTTCCTCTTTTAATTGATACAAGGTGAAATTGTTTGCTTTCCTGAGTTAGTTCATATAGATGTTTATTAACTATTGGAGCATTACTCCTTATCTTTGCACCAACCAGAATTACTTTACCGTTGCATAATTCCCACCAAAACCTTGTCCAAGGAGTTTTTATTGCCATAACAATTTCACGTGCTGCCATGAGCTCCGGGTATATCATGGATTGAATTCCTAACTTCTCAAAAAAAACAAGATTTTTAGGGAGCAAGTATTCGTGGTTGTCAATGCGAGCAAGTGTTTTTTTTGCTCCAAGATTAGACGAAAGCATGCATGATGTGATGTTTTTAGACTCTTCGGGGGTAACACCAATAAAAAGATCGGTATTTGCAACACCCGCAGCTGCTAAATCATTTAATGATGTGCAGTTGCCTATATATGTCATAATATCGGAATTGTCACGTATAATTGAAAGCCTTTCTCTGTCGGCGTCCATGAGTGTTATATCGTGATTTTCCTGTCCTAGTAATCTTGCAAGGTGTGTTCCAACGGCGCCTGCACCGGCAATTAAAATTTTCATCGATAAGTGTAATTACTCCCAACGATTATCTACAATTTTTATTGCTTCATTATCGGCAATATGGTTGTAAACTTCTAAAATATCTTCAAAAATACTGTTTTCGTCTATTTTGGCAATCTCTTTGAGTTCATTTACTGTTCCGTGTGTTATGAATTTATCATCAATTCCAATTCTATGAACATTGATATCTGAAGTAAGTTTATTATCAGATAAAAATTCTATTACAGCACTTCCAAGCCCTCCTTTAATTACTCCTTCTTCTAAAGTAATTATATGTTTGAACTCTTTCGAGACTTTAAGTAATATTTCCTCGTCAATAGGTTTTAAAAAAACCATATCATAATGAGCAATGCTTATTCCCAGTTTCTCAGCTCTATCAATTGCTTTAGCCGCACTGTTACCAATTGTACCAATAGACAATAAAGCAATATCGCTGCCTTTCTTAAGTATTCTGCCCTTTCCAATAGGAAGTAGAGTTGGTTCATTCTTCCAATCAGAGAGTTCTCCCTGCCCCCTTGGATAGCGAATTACAAATGGTCCGTCATTACCATATACTGCTGTGTGCATAAGATTTCGAAGTTCATTCTCATTATAAGGAGATGATATAACAAGATTAGGAATTGGACGCATATAAGCAAGATCAAAAACACCGTGATGAGTGGGACCATCAGGACCAACCAGCCCCGATCTATCAAGACACATAATTACTTTAAGTTTCTGTAAAGCAACATCATGTATTACTTGATCGTATGCCCTTTGCATAAAAGAAGAATAAATATTACAGAACGGAATCAAACCTTCTTTTGCCATTCCTGCAGAGAAGGTAACAGCATGAGCTTCAGCTATTCCCACATCAAACGACCTGTCGGGAAACTGATTCATCATATAAATCATAGAGCAACCTGTGGGCATAGCTGGTGTAACTCCCACTATTTTTTCGTCTTTTCCTGCCATTTCTACGAGAGTGTGACCAAAAACATCCTGATATAAAGGAGGTTGATTTTGTTTATCCTTCACTACTCTTTCGCCTGTTTCCACATTAAATAAACCCGGTGCATGCCAAACAGTTGCAGATTTTTCTGCCGGCTTATATCCTTTTCCTTTAACTGTTTTGATATGAAGGAGCCTTGGACCCTTCATGTTTTTTATGTTTCTAAGAACTCTAATTAGTCCCGGGAGGTCGTGACCATCAACAGGTCCAAAATATCTTATATTGAAACCTTCAAAAATATTTTGCTCTTTGGTTATGAGAGATTTAACGCTGTTATTGAAACGTAAAACAAGGTTCTTATCTTTTTCGGATATTAGTTTACGTCTTTTGAAACCTTGATATACATTATTTCTAAACTTATTGTACTTGGCAGAGGTTGTAAGTTTTATCAAATAATCCTGAATTCCTCCCACATTATTATCGATAGACATATTGTTATCGTTAAGAATAATAAGAAGATTATTAGGTTGTGAACATGCATTATTTAACCCTTCAAATGCAAGTCCACCTGTCATAGAGCCATCACCAATTATTGCCACAATTTTTCGATCTTCATGCTTTAGAGATGCTGCTACTGCCATTCCTAAAGCTGCTGAAATAGAAGTGGAAGCATGACCGGCCATAAAGGTGTCATATTCACTTTCTGCAGGGTTAGTAAATCCGGATAAACCCCCAAGTTTTCGGTTTGTGTGAAACTTATCGCGCCTTTCAGTCAGTATTTTATGACTATATGCCTGATGTCCTACATCCCATACAAGTCTATCATATGGGGTGTTGAAAAGGTAATGTAGCGCTACAGTAAGCTCCACAGTACCAAGGCTCGAACCAAAATGGCCAGGGTTATGCGACAGCTGCTCTATAATAAACTCCCTTAAATCACTACATACTGTTGTTAGTTGTTCAACAGTCAGTTTTTTAAGATCGTCAGGATTATTTATATTCTGTAAATATTTCATTTGATAAAAACCACATTCTTACTCTATCTTCTGGGTATAACGAAGTGGGTATACAAATAGTTTATTTTTAAATATTCATTAATTGGCCATCTCAGAGAAGAATTTAATTCGAACCAAACGAATTTCTGTTTCTTCGTATTCAGGTAATTCTTCCTGAGCTTTTTCAAGGTCGTCTTTTTCAGTCTCTTTAAAATATGCATAAATGTCATCAATAACATCTTGAGACATAATTTCGTTTAAGAAATAATCAATACTTATTTTAGTACCTGAATATACTATAGCCTCTACTTCCGAAAGCATTTCGTTGAAATCAATACCTTTTGATTCGGCAAGATCATCAAGCGCCACCTTTCGGTCAATTGCCTGCACAATTGAAACTTTTAATTTTGATTTGTTGGGAACAGTCTTAACGCGAAGGTCCTCAGGTCGGGTGATCTCATTTTCTTCTACGTGTTTCTTAATAAGCTCCACAAACTCTTGTCCATATCGTTTTGCTTTACCTGAACCTACCCCCGGAATATTCTGCAACTCCTCAATTGTAATAGGGTAGGAGGTTGCCATAGCCTCAAGAGATGAGGGTTGAAAAATAACATATGGAGGAACATTCAGTTTCTTAGATATTTTTTTTCTAAGATCCTTCATCATTGAAAATAGTACAGGATCGGCAGCGCCACCGCTACCACCACCTGAGGCTAAGATTTCTGAATCTTCACCATCAAGATCAGTTAATTCATCCTCATCTTCATCTACTTTTACGATTTTGAACGACACTGGTTTCTTCAAGAAGTCTTTTCCCTTCTTTGTAAATTTGAGTATACCGTAATTCTCAATATCTTTTTTTAGATAGTTGTCAAGCAATGCCTGACGAATTACCGCAGACCAGGTGCTTTCTTCTTCATCTGCACCAGACCCAAATTCTTCAAGTTTATCGTGCCCGTAAGTCTCAATATCCGAAGTCTCTTTTCCTATCAGGAAATTAATTAGATATTCTGTCTTTTGTTTTTCTTTAAGAACAGTAACTGCCTCTAATACTGTAATTAGTAATTCCTTAGCTTCCACTTTTATTTTTGGGTTTAAACAATTATCACAATTTCCGCAATTTGGTGTCAAATAATCTTCACCAAAGTAATGAAGTAACAAGCGTCGCCTACATACCGATGTTTCGGCATATGCAGCAGTTTCAAGTAATAGCTGTTTGCCTATCTCTTGTTCAGACACAGGCTTACCCTGCATAAAACGCTCTAACTTCTGAAGATCTTTTTTCGAATAAAAAGCAATACATCTTCCTTCACCACCGTCTCTTCCTGCTCTGCCGGTCTCTTGGTAATAACCTTCGAGACTCTTTGGTATATTGTAATGTATCACATACCTTACGTCAGGTTTATCTATGCCCATGCCAAAAGCAATAGTTGCAACTATTACATCTGCCTTTTCCATCAGAAAAGCATCTTGGTTAGTTGAACGTGCTGTAGCATCCATACCTGCATGATAAGGTAATGCTCTTATATTATTCGCTTGTAATATTTCTGTAAAATCATCTACTTTCTTTCTGCTTAGGCAATAAATGATACCTGATTTTGTGCCTTGAGAAAGAATAAATTTGATAATATCTTTGTCAATTTGTTCTGTTTTTCTTCTTACTTCGTAGTACAGATTGGGACGATTGAAAGATGACTTAAAAACTTTTGCATCTTCCATTCCGAGATTCTTCTTTATATCATGTTGTACTTTTGGTGTAGCAGTTGCAGTAAGAGCAATTATTGGGCGAACGCAAATCTCACTAATTATAGGTCTTATACGTCTGTATTCCGGTCGGAAATCATGCCCCCATTCAGAGATACAATGTGCTTCGTCCACTGCATAAAATGATATTGGAATTGTACGGAGAAATTCAACATTCTCCAGTTTGGTTAGAGATTCCGGTGCAACATACAACATCTTGGTTTTTCCGGAGAGTACATCTTTTTTAACCACCTCTATCTCATTTTTATTTAGCGATGAGTTTAAAAAGTGTGCAACACCATCTACTTCGCTATAACTTCTCATTGCATCTACCTGATTCTTCATAAGTGCAATAAGTGGTGAAATAATTATTGCGGTACCATCCATTAATAGTGCAGGAAGTTGATAACACAACGATTTTCCTCCACCTGTTGGCATTAGTACAAATGTATCATTACCGGATAAGATACATTCAATAATGGTCTCTTGATTACCTTTAAACGTGTCGAAACCAAAATATTTCTTTAATCCGTTATATATTAAATCCCTATTTTTCATTTATAAATCACTCTCTGGCTAATTACATGACTTTATAATACACCCAACCACAAATATATATAAGTATTATTTAATTCCAATTAGATTGTTGATGTCAATTCACACCTAAGATAGTTTAAAAATTAAAATATGCCAAATAAACCAATATTAAGCCATTAAAAAAACGCAAGATTAAACCATGCGTTTTTTTAATTCTTACAGGTGGTGTTATACCATCTATCTTAGAATACTATATTGTGATGCACATAATTATGCCACCCTTAAATGATGCAGATCTGATTTTTCAAGTTGATCTGTTGCATAAGTTCGTGTAATATGAAGTTTTTTCTTATCACTGGAGGGAAGTGTGAACATTGCGTCTATCATAATAGCTTCAACTATCGATCTAAGACCTCTTGCTCCAAGTTTAAACTCTATTGCTTTATCTACAATATATTCATATGCACCATCTTCAAATGTTAGAGCAACACCATCCATACTGAATAGTTTTTGATACTGCTTTATTATTGAATTTTTTGGCTCTACGAGTATACGAATTAAAGCATCTCTGTCAAGTGGTTCAAGATACGTCAGTATTGGAAGTCTGCCAATTATCTCAGGTATTAGTCCGAAAGATTTCAAATCCAAAGGAGTAATATATTTGAGCATATTTTCTCTGTCGATATTCTTATTCTCTTGACTTGCTGCATAACCTACAACACGTGTATTTAAACGTTGAGCTATTTTCTTCTCAATTCCATCAAAAGCTCCACCACAAATAAATAAAATGTTTTTAGTATCAACTGCAATCATCCTTTGCTCCGGATGCTTACGACCACCCTGCGGCGGCACGTTTATTACAGAACCTTCAAGAAGTTTGAGTAGACCTTGTTGAACTCCTTCTCCACTTACATCTCTTGTAATTGAAGGGTTGTCGCTTTTTCGAGCTATTTTATCTATTTCATCAATAAATACTATACCTCTTTGAGCAGCGTCAACGTCGTAATCGGCTACTTGCAGTAATCGAGTAAGAATACTTTCAATGTCTTCACCCACATATCCTGCTTCTGTTAACACTGTGGCATCTACAATAGTAAATGGAACTTGCAGCTTTTTTGCTATAGTTCTTGCAAGCAAAGTTTTACCTGTGCCTGTTGGACCAACCATGATGATATTAGATTTTTCAATCTCAACATCATCTTTACTATTTTTCTGCAATAATCTCTTATAGTGGTTGTAAACTGCTACAGAAAGAAATCTTTTAGCACTATCCTGCTTAATAATATATTCATCTAAGAATTCTTTTATCTGTGCAGGTTTTGGAAGTGAGGAGAATGTTAAACCTACATCAGACTTAGCATTACTTTTGAACGTTTCACTCACGATTTCATGTGCCTGTTCGGTACACATATCGCAAATATATCCGGTCATACCTGAAATAAGAAGATTTACTTCCTGCTCACTCCTTCCACAAAAACTACAATGATTGCTGCTATTCGCTTTTTTTGCCATAGTTTATTACTTCCTGACTAAAACATCATCCACCATTCCGTATTCCTTAGCTTCTGAAGCAGTCATCCAAAAATCACGATCAGAATCTCTGCTTACATCTTCAATCGGTTTACCTGAATGCTTAGATATGATGCTATATAGTTCTTGTTTTAATTTAGCTATTTCACGAGCTGTAATTTCAATATCGGAAGCCTGTCCCTGTACACCACCCATTGGTTGATGAATCATTACACGTGAATGAGTAAGTGCATGACGTTTCTTTTCGGTACCTGATACAAGTAGCACAGCTGCCATTGATGCTGCAATACCTGTACAGATTGTAGAAACATCACTTGATATAAATTGCATTGTATCATAAATTCCGAGACCGGCATAAACTGAGCCACCCGGAGAATTTATATATATCGAAATATCTTTACCCGGATCTGCCGAGTCTAAGTAGAGTAATTGTGCCTGCATTACATTGGCAGTATAATCATCAATTGATGTTCCAAGAAAAATAATGCGATCCATCATCAATCGAGAAAATACATCCATCTGAGCAACATTTAGCTGTCGCTCTTCAATAATTGTTGGTGATATGTATCCGCCCTGACTTGTTATGTTCATGTAACTATCCAATCTTGATCCGTTCATGCCCAAATGCTTCACTGCGTATTTTCTAAAATCGTTGTTCATAATTTTTTTTTAGTTGTTCAACATAAGTAACTATGAAGAACTATTGCAAAATAAGTGCCAGAATATTACAAATTTAAAACGAATTATTGAATTACAAAACTAAATCTATGCAAATATGCTACTTTTCAGCTTTATAAGATTGTACTTACTAATCTTCTTTATTCTTAGAATCTGAATCTTCGTTCAATTCACTCTCATTAGCTACCTCATCATGTTCATGTTCATGCTCATGTTCTTCATGATCGTGAGTATGTTCGCTCATGATTTTGTTAAACTCTTCAGAGCTAACTGTTTTATTTACAATATTGATGTTCTCTTTAAGCCACTCAATAACTTTATTTTCGGTAGCTTTCTCATAAAGATTCTGAATAGTCTCTTCTTTTTCTAACAAACTCTTTGAGTAGTTTTTAAGAACATCATCAGGGAGGTTAGCCATTCCATATTGAGCAAATTGAGATCTTGCAACTTCAACAGCTAAAGCTTCTATATCTGTAAATTCAATTTTAATCTCATTATCCTCTACAATCTTCTGCTTTACGATATGGAATTTAAGATCATCAAGAATTTTGGGGAAATCTGCATCTATTTGCTCTTTAGATCTCTCTTCGTTTGTTTCATGTAACCATCTTTTCAAAAACTCCTCAGGGAATTTTACATTGGCCATCATCTCCACAATTCTATCTCTCATCTCATGAATAAACAGATGATCAGCTCCGGGCTTAAACTGTTTTATAAGTTGTTCATTAACTTTCGATCTAAATTCTTCTTCACTTGAAACTGTATTTTCTCCGAGAACTCGATCAAACAACTCCTGATTCAGTTCAGCTTCTTTATAGCGAGTAACTTCATTTATTTCAAAACGGAAATCAGGATTTATATCTTTTATCTCCTCTTTTGTTTTCTGTAGTAATGATGCAACTTCAGACTCATTGTTGTCGTAAGCAGTTTTAGGATTAAAAACTACAGAGTCTCCAACTTTAGCACCTACAAACTCATTTTTAACAGCCTCATCTTTTATGTAAGAAGGCATTAACACTGCGTTTTCTACAACAATTCCTTCAGCTTTATCTTCACCATTTTCAACTTCGGTAAGAGTTCCTTTAAGTAAATCGGTTTCAATAGATTCCTCTTCTACTTTAATGTATGTACCAAAATTCTGTTTGTAAGAATCAATTTGCTTGTTAAGCGTGTCATCGTCAAGTTCCACGTTATAATATACTTGTTCGATTTCTTTTCCCAGTTCTAAATTAAACTCAGGAGTTAGTCCTACATTAAAATGAAATTTAAAGTCCTCATCCTTGTCAATATCTATTTGATTCTCTTCGCTGTTATCAGCAAGAGGTTCGCCAAGAATTTTTACTTTATTATCGCGTATAAAGTTTCCAACCTCTTCTGTAACAATCTTATTTATCTCATCAATTAATACAGACTTGCCATACATTCTTTGTATTACGCTTTTTGGCACTTTTCCTTGTCGGAAACCCGGGATATCTGCTCTTTGTCTGAGTTGATTTAATGACTTATTTACTTTTTCTTGATAATCAGCTTTCTCAAGCTCTATAACGATGGTACCATTTACCTCGTCTGTTTTGTTTAGTGTAGATTTCATTTATGGAATTTTTTATTCAAAGTCGGTTAAACTCAACCGGTTGAAACTTTTTTTTATTTAGAGTGCAAAATTAGTCTTATTCTTTCAAACTGCAAAAAAAATTGCGACTCCTTTAAAAAGTTTCGTTTTAAATTTGTTGATTGTATCTTTGTATCGCAAATACAGTTCATTAATAACATATTCGTATTTAAGAAACATGCGTCCATTACTTACTTCTGCGTCTCCTGGTTTTAAAATAGCCTATTTGCTAATATTTCTCATAATTGGGGTATTTGTAGCAGGAGTATTTTCGAAATTGATATTTTTATTTCCTCTAATAGATAGTAACAACGAAATTGTTACACTTTACGTGTACACAATTTCTCAATCAATCTTCGCTATTGCATTACCTGCATATCTTATAATAGCATTTACAAATACCAAACCTAATTTTTACTTGAAGATTCGCAGTGTTGACAGAAATATTTATGACAGAAGCATCAATATTTTATTTACAATTTTGGTATTCATTCTATCCTACGTATTTGCATCATTTCTTGCAACTATGAATAAAGGAATGACACTACCTGAATCGATGAGTGGTATTGAAGATGCTATGCGTTCTATGGAAGACGCTGCCCTCGAAACTACCAACTTGTTATTATCCGGCGATTCAATAGGGTCGCTTATTCTTAGCATAGTAGTTATAGCCGCTTTGGCAGCTGTTTCAGAAGAGTTGTTCTTTCGTGGTGCTATGCAGCAATTTATTCAAGAAAAGCTTAAAAACGAGCACCAGGCAGTATGGCTAACAGCAATAATCTTTAGTATAATTCATTTTCAATTTTACGGATTCTTGCCACGTCTCTTTTTGGGTTTAATTCTTGGATACCTGTTTTTCTACACTAAAAACCTGTGGATGCCTATAATTTTGCACTTCTTGAACAATGCAACAGTAATTGTTGTAAATTTCTTCTGGAGAGATACCATGTGGTACAATAAAATTGAAGAAATTACAATTACATCATCTTATATAATTATTGCTCTAATAAGTCTTATTATTACTGTACTGTTATTTATAAGTTACAATAAAAGAGCAGCTAAAATTTAAAATTATGATACAAATTCAACAGACACTTTTATCTGACGATATATTTGAAGAAACTTTCATTTGCGACTTATGTAAGTGCAAAGGTCAGTGCTGCGTTGATGGAGAATCCGGAGCACCTTTAACTAACGAGGAGTTTAATCAGATAAATGAAATACTTCCCGAAATATGGAACGATCTTTCTCCAACGGCACAGGAGGTAATTAACGAACAAGGAATAGCATATACAGATTATGATGGGGAGTTGGTAACCTCAATTATAAAAGGTGAGGAGTGTGTTTTTACATACTTTGATGAAAATGGAATATGTAAATGTGCTATTGACAATGCATATAAAGAAGGACGCATTTCGGTAGAGAAACCAATTTCATGCCATCTTTATCCAATAAGATTAACAGAATATAAAGAATATACTGCGGTAAATTATCATAGGTGGTCAATATGTGAACCTGCTGTTAAGCTTGGCAGAAAAAATGGGCTTCCTCTTTATCGATTTCTAAAAGAACCTCTAATCAGGAAATTTGGCGAAGAATGGTACAATGAAGTTTGTGAAGCATCTAAACTCTTTAATGACGATGAGAGATAGTACATATATTATGTTTTTTATCAATATTGGTTGTGTTATTTGAAATCTTTGTTTTATTTTTGCACATATATAATTAAAATGTGCAAACAAAGTGGCATCAGCAATTTCAAAGACAAAATCTAATTTAATAGATGTAGCTCGACAATTATTCGCTAAACAGGGAGTTGAGAATACAACTATGAACGACATTGCAAAAGCATCTCAACGCGGTCGACGTACATTGTATACTTATTTTAGCAGTAAACAAGATATATATAAAGCTGTTATTGAATCGGAGCTAAGCGGTCTATATAAAAAACTTGAGGCAGTAATTAAACGTAATATTCCTGCAGACGACAAGTTAATTCTTTTGGCATTTACAAGGCTTAGTGCTTTAAAAGAGGTTGTAACTCGCAACGGAACATTAAAAGCAGATTTTTTCAGAGATATCTGGCAAGTAGAAACAGTACGCAAAGAGTTCGATAATAAAGAGATACATTATTTAGAAACTATCATTCAGGATGGCTGCGATAATAATATTTTTCAGCTAACAGATATAAAGCAAACTGCAGAGATTTTGCACTATGCTTTTAAAGGACTTGAAGTCCCTGCCATTAGAGGAGCAATAAAACTCGATTATAATAAGAAAAGCGACAGGGAATTGATATCAGACATTGTACTCAAAGGTTTGTACGCAAAGAAGCAGACAAATAGTTAAAGGATAGAATAATAAAATATAAGGGTATTAGGCTCTTATATAAATTACAAATACATTTATTGATATATGAAATTATTAGAAGGTAAAACTGCGCTTATTACCGGAGCTGCTCGAGGTATCGGTAAGGCAATTGCTTTAAAATTTGCTTCTGAAGGAGCTAATATTGCATTCACCGATTTAGTAATAGATGAGGTTGGCAATGCTACTGAACATGAAATATCATCTATGGGAGTTAAATGCAAAGGGTATGCTTCAAATGCAGCTAACTTTGAAGAATCTCACAAGATTGTTGATGAAGTAATGAAAGATTTTGGCAGAATTGATATTCTTATTAATAATGCCGGTATTACTAAAGACGGACTCATTATGAGGATGACTGAACAACAATGGGATGCAGTTATAAACGTAAACTTGAAGTCGGCATTTAACTTCATACATGCTGTTACTCCTATTATGATGCGTCAGAAATCCGGTAGTATTGTTAATATGAGCTCAGTGGTTGGAGTTTCCGGAAATGCAGGACAGTCAAACTATTCCGCTTCAAAAGCAGGAATGATTGGATTGGCAAAATCTACTGCAAAAGAGCTCGGTTCGCGTGGAATACGTGCAAATGCTATTGCTCCGGGTTTCATTATTACAGAAATGACAGGACAGTTATCAGAAGAGGTGCGCAATGAGTGGGCAAAGCAAATTCCACTACGCAGAGGAGGTACACCTGATGATGTTGCGAATGCAGCGCTTTTTCTTGCATCCGACTTGTCTTCGTATGTAAGCGGACAGGTTATTAACGTTTGTGGAGGTATGAATACTTGATATGACCGTTCTTTACGAGGACAATCATATTATAATAGTTAATAAGGCTTCCGGTGAAATCGTTCAAGGCGATAAAACGGGAGATAAACCGTTGTCGGATATTGTTAAAGAGTATCTTAAGGAGAAATATAACAAGCCCGGCAACGTTTTTTGTGGTGTAACTCACAGGCTCGACCGTCCTACTACGGGTGTTTTAGTGTTTGCAAAAACAAGTAAAGCTTTATCAAGACTAAATGAGATGTTTCGAAACGATAAAGTTGAAAAAAGCTATTGGGCAATTGTAAAGAACCAACCACCTAAAGTAGAAGACAAGCTTGTGCATTGGTTAATAAAGAATGAGAAAAATAATAAATCAACTGCTTTCGACAAAGAAATGCCGGGCGCTAAAAAAGCTGTGATGCATTATAAGATTATAGGCTCATCAGAAAATTATTTTTTACTCGAAGTAAACTTAGAAACCGGCAGACATCATCAAATAAGAACACAGCTATCTAAAATTGGATGTCCAATTAAGGGCGATCTCAAATATGGTGCTAACCGTTCTAATCCTGATGGAAGCATCAGTTTACATGCAAGAACCATCTCATTCATACATCCGGTTTCTAAAATAAAAATAGAGATTACCGCACCTGTACCGAACGATAATCTCTGGAAATCATTTATATGAAAATAGCTCTCAGTTTAAATTTTAAGAAAACTACTTAATCTTTACTGTAGAACTTGTCTCTTCAAAAGCAATACACTCCATTGTAGAAAAACCATTAACCTTTCTATTGCTATTTTGTTTGTCTTTCATCTCCATATACATCATAAGTCCGTTTTCATATCTTTTACCGAACTCATGCATCTCTTTTGGCATTTTTACAAATTTACCTCCATCAGAATTGCCAAATCCTACACCAACATCGGGAGCAATATAAACAGTAAATTTATTTTCATCATTCTCCATTTCATATCCGGGGCAGGATATACCATGAAATACCTTGCTTGGAATTTCTTTAAAAGTATAATCATTTAAATTTTGCTCACCCTCAAGTTTTGCATCATCACTAACTTCAATCTCTCTTGCAATAACTGTTTCACCGGTTTTTATAATAAACAGATTTTTATCAGAGTCGAATATCATGAGCATGTCCGGCGAGAGATGTGATTTTGCACCAAAATAATTTTCATTTTTATTAAATAAATAG
>DATGMV010000427.1:0-8429 GCA_035307185.1 Fermentimonas sp.
ATAATATTATTGAATCCAGATTTAACTGAGGGTTAAGTTTTATTAATGATACTGAAACAGGAGCATTTATGCAGTCTTCAACCGTTTTTATTGAAAACCTGTTTGTATCAGATGCGTAAATAGAAATTGCTAATAACGATAGTATCAAAAGTGATATTTTTTTCATATCTTTAGATTTTAATATGTGTAACTTATATTACAAAGATAGAAAGGTTTATAGTTAATTCAATATACTAAATTTGCATGCTTTAATAAAATGTTTGCGTTGAAAGATCTATTATAATATAAAAGAGAGTTTTATAATAAATCTCAGATATGTAATGTAAAGCACAAAAAAAATCGTTGGAAAACATATACAATAAGTTCCAACGATTTTAATTAAACTAAAAAATAGGATTGATTCTCAATCTATTTGAATTATTTTGCTTTTCCCTGATTAGCAACTGCATCCATAAGCTTTTTAATCTCTTCCGGATCACCAATGAAGTAGTCTTTTTGAAGATTCATTTCATCATCAAATTCAAATACGTAAGGAATAGCTGTAGGCAGGTTTAGACTTACGATATCATTATCAGAAATGTTTTTAAGATGCTTGATGATTCCACGTAAGCTATTTCCATGAGCTGCTACAATAACCTCGTCATATTTATTTCTCACTTCCGGTACAATAACATCATTCCAGTATGGTAATATTCTTTCTACTGTATCTTTTAATGCTTCTGTAAGAGGAAGATCTTTTGCATCAACTCCTTTATAGCGGTCTTCTTGAAATGGTGAACGTTCGTCTTCTTTTTCCAGTGGACTTGGAGGTATATCATAGCTTCTGCGCCATACAAGTACTTGTTCATCGCCATACTTCTCTGCAGTTTCGGCTTTGTTTAAACCCTGTAGCATACCATAGTGCTTTTCATTTAAGCGCCATGTTTTTTCAACAGGAATCCAGTCTAAATCCATTTCATCAAGTACCACGTTCAATGTTTTTACAGCTCTCTTTAAATAAGAAGTGTATGCTTTCTCAAAATGAAATCCTTCTTTTTTTAGATTTTTACCAGCTTTGTGCGCTTCATCAACACCTTTTTCTGTAAGATCCACATCGGTCCAGCCTGTAAATCTGTTCTCCTTGTTCCAAACGCTTTCACCATGACGGATTAAAACAACTCGTTTCATACTTTTATTTTTATAATGTTAGAATTTATATGTCTATAAATAAATATACTTCATTGTATACAAAACTAATCAAAATAGCTCTAATATAGGTAATTTGATAGTATTTTTATAGCTTTTTTACACTGCTGATTTCACTATTCTCCATCTGTTTAAGTTGACGCAACTGATATGTTAGAAGAAATAGTGATAGTATAAATGCAAAAACATCTGATACAGGCATCGCAATCCACAGTCCATCAAGCCCAAAATATCTTGGCAGGATTATAATACCCGGTATGAGGAATATTAATTGTCGACTTAAGCTTTGTATTAAAGACTTTGCAGCAAATCCAATACTCTGAAAAAAACTAGATGATACAATTTGAAAACCAACAAGAGGCATAGCCGAAACGGCAATTCTTACGCCTCTCTCAGTTATTCCCAGTAACTCAATGTCAGTTGTAAATGCAGTTGCAAAGATGCCGGGAAAAAACACTCCTACTAATGCACCTGTAACTGTAATAATAGTCGCAACTTTAAGTGAGTAGAATAGTGTCTCACGCACTCTTTTGAAATTGCCGGCACCGTAATTATATCCTATAATTGGCTGTGTGCCCTGATTGAGTCCCATTATAATCATAAGGAACATCATTAGTACAGTGTTTATTATTCCATAAGCACCCACAGCAAGATCCCCTCCATACCTAATTAGGGTAGTGTTCATTAATACTGCTACCCCTGATGCTGCCACCTGCATGCTAAATGGCGACATTCCAATGGAGATTATTGAGAGAATAATTTTTTTATTGAGTTTAATATATTTAGACTTTAGGCGTATAAGACTGTTCCGTTGCAAAAAGTGATGCATCACGAAAATCATTCCTAAAAACATTGATATCACAGTTGCCCAAGCCACACCTTCTATGCCCATATTAAATCCATACAGGAAAATAGGAGTTAGAATAAGGCTGAACACAGCACCTATCATCATTGTTATCATCGCTTTTTTAGGGTATCCTGATGCACGCATCATAGCGTTGAAATTGTATGTGAGACTCACAAATACATTACCGAGCAATACTATTTTAAGGTAGTCGTAAGCATAAGGCAGTGTAAGGTCGCTTGCACCGAAAGCTCTTAATATTGGTTCTAAAAAAACTAATATAAGTGTTATGAATACAGCATTTAAAATAACTGTGAGTAGTAGAGAATTTCCAAGTATTTTCTCCGATGTGAGCTTATCTCTCTTACCAAGGCTAATTGAGATTCGGGCTGCCGCTCCCGAGCCCACGAGCATACCCAATGAACTTGTGAGATTCATAACAGGGAAGGTTATAGCCAACCCTGAAATGGCCAATGCACCTACGCCTTGACCAATAAAAATACGTCCGATTACATTATAAAGTGCAGTGACAACTGTACCTATAATACCGGGCAATGCATATTCCCAGACAATTTTACTAATCTTCTTTGTCTGAAAATCAATTTCTTTTTTTGTTTGCAATACTTCTAATTAATAACCTATTATGATTTCTGCAAATTTACACAAATTACTTCACATATAAGTGATTTTCACCTTCTTTAGTCATATCAACTTGCACTTTAGGTTAAATGGTCTTATTTTTGGGAAATAAAAATTATTTCTATGTTAAACTCAGAACAGTTACTTCATTATATATGGAGAAACAAACTTTACAATACCGAATCACTAATTACTAAAGAAGGAATGGATGTAGAAGTTATTGACCCTGGAATACAAAATGTGAATGCAGGGCCAGATTTCTTTAACTCAAAAATTAAGTTCGAGGATAAGGTTTGGGCAGGAAACGTGGAGATTCATAATGCTTCAAGCGACTGGGTAAGGCACGGGCATCATAAAGATAAATCATACAACACTGTAATACTTCACATTGCTGAAGTGATAGACATGGAGATATTAAATGAAAAAGGGCAAATAGTACCTCAATGTCAAATTGAAGTATCAAATAAGCTTAAGGGTAGTGCTGAATATCTTGTCAATAGCAAATGTAATTTGCCTTGTAAGAATTTCCTTACAACAATACCAAGTGTTAAAATAAATGCTTGGCTTACTAATCTTGCTTTAGAGCGTCTGGAGAGAAAGAGTGAGGATATAAACAGACATCTGGAAAGATTTAACAATTCTTGGGATGAAGTATTTTATGTTACTTTATCACGAAACTTCGGTTTTGGTATAAATTCTGATGAGTTTGAGAGATTGGCGCTATCTTTGCCATTTAAATACATATTGAAGCACAGCGATAGTCTTTTTCAGATAGAAGCATTGATGTTTGGTCAGGCAGGATTGCTTGAAAAACCCGCTGAAGATGTTTTAGATAAAAGAAATGATGGGATTGATGAATATTATGTTAGACTTCAAAATGAATACAAGTTTCTAAAATCAAAGTATAAACTGAAAAATTTTGATGGGTATCTATTAAAAAAAATGAGAATACGTCCCTCCTCTTTCCCTGAGTTGCGAATTGCGCAACTGGCTGCACTTCTCCAGAAGTCGGGTAGACTATTTTCTACAATTCTTGGTTTAAATGATTACAAAGAGTACATAGCATATTTTCAAACTTCAACATCTGATTATTGGGAGAGTCATCATTCGTTTTGCAAGATATCTGTAAAAAACAAAAAAGTGTTAGGTGCCGCATCTCTTGATGTTATAGTTATAAATACTATTGTGCCTGTTTTATTTGCTTATGGGAAATATATTGGAAATGAAGAGTACTGTTTAAAAGCAATTGCAATCTTGGAAAACATAAGACCCGAAAGGAATTCTATAGTCAGAGAGTTTGTATCTGCCGGTATTAATGTTAATAATGCTGTAGACAGTCAGGCTCTTATACAATTAAGGCGGGAGTACTGCGAAAAACGTAAATGCTTATATTGCAGAGTAGGATACAGCATACTTTCCTCAGATAAACATTAGAGATAAGCTGTTTTGAAAAATTTGAATTACATTTGTACGATAAAACCAATTTATTCATCGAATAAGCTATGCTGAATAAGTTACTTTCTCTTTTTGTATACATCTTTCTTTCATTGCTTTTGACTCTGTTAGTGCATTCTTGTGCAAATATTGCCGCACCAACAGGAGGTGCATATGATATTGATCCGCCTGTAGTGAGAAGTTCTACACCGGAGTTTAATTCTTTAAATTCATATCCGGAAAGAGTAGAAATCGAGTTTGATGAAAATATCAAAATAGAGAAACCTACAGAGAAAGTAATAATTACTCCACCGCAGCAGAATATGCCCATTATACGCTCTGCAGGCAGGCGTGCAATAGTTGAGCTCAAAGATGAGCTACTTCCCAATACTACATATACTATAGATTTTACAGATGCAATTGTTGATAATAATGAGAGTAATCCGCTCGAAAATTTTGTGTTTTCATTTTCAACCGGCGATCAATTAGACACATTATCTATTTCAGGGAAAGTCCTAAATTCAGAAAATCTTGAACCTGTAACAGGTGTTTATGTAGGGATACACTCAAATTTTGATGATACAGTTTTCACAAATGTTCCTTTTGAAAGGATTTCAAGAACTGATTCACGAGGGAAATTTATAGTAAGAGGAATGTCACCGGGCAAGTATAGAGTTTTTGCACTGGATGATGTAAACAGAGATTATAAGTATGACAATCCTCAGGAGGCAGTAGCTTTTCTCGATTCATTAGTATTTCCTTCAACTTTACCTTCAGTGAGACAGGATACTGTTTTTGCAGACAGCGTAACTGTAGACACTATTCTAACGGTAGAGTATACACGATTTTTGCCCGATGATCTTGTACTTGATCTATTTATATCTGATTTTCAACGTCAGTATCTTCAGAGGCATGAGCGCCCACAGGCTGATAGGCTAAATATGTTTTTTGCCGCACCAACAGATGCTCCAACCTTCACTCTACTTGAACCTGAGGTAAAGGGAGATGATTGGTATATACAGGAAAGAAATTTAAATAACGACACCTTAATGTTGTGGATAACAGATTCTCTCGTTTATCAGCATGATTCCATACGTATGAAAATACACTATCTGGAAACAGATACGTTATACAGAAATATTATTGTTACGGATACTTTGCGATTTAATTTTAGACGAACTGAACAGAGTAAAAAAGAAAGAGAGAGAGAGGAAAAAGAAACTAAAGAAGATTCAATACCTACAATCAGATTCATGAATGTACAGACAAATGTGCAGAGCACATTTGAGATTTACAATCCAATAAGAATTGAGTTTGAGCAACCGGTTCTCGAATTTGATTCTTCTTATGTTAAGTTAGAGATTGAGGTTGATTCTCTTTTTGAAAAGGTGCCTTTTCGTTTTCAAGCTGATACACTAAACCCGCGTAAGTTTGTATTACGACCTACGTGGAAACCAGGCAGCAGATACAGGATGTCAATCGATTCTGCCTCAGTCTTTAGCCACTACGGTTTGTGGAACAACAAGTATGAGCAGACTTTTACAATAAAACAGTTGGATCAGTATGGAAATTTGCAAATCACAATAAATGGATTGCCACAAGGAAAACAAGCTTTTGTACAGTTGCTAAACAATACAGATAAACCTTTTAGGAAAAGTATTGTCAAAGAGAACGTTGTGAGATTTCAGGACCTGCCTCCCGGAGATGTTTATGCTCGACTCATAATTGATGAAAATGGAGATGGACAATGGACAACAGGAAATTATGAAGAGTTGCGACAACCGGAAAAGGTTTATTACTATCCTGGTAAGTTTGTAATAAGAGCGTATTCTGATCATATTGAGGACTGGGATTTACTTCTTTCTCCGCGTACAGATCAAAAGCCGCTTGAGATAACAACAAATAAACCGGAGGAGAGAAAAAGAAGAGATCCAAATCAAGATAGAGTGATGCAACAACAAAACCGTCAAAGTTCTCCATTATCGGGTATGGGAGGTTTAGGCGGCGGCATGAGGGGAATGTGATAGCACAACACTAATGCAAATTATACAATTATGATAAAAAAAATTACATCAATAATTTCACTGCTACTACTGCTTTTTGCTTTACAACCTGTTAATGCTCAGTGTGAAGTAACAAATAATGCATTTGCAAGTGGTGAAAATATTCAATATGACTTATATTTCAATTTCGGAATTTTTAGAGCACGAGCCGGTAACGGATCACTTACTGTAACCGAGTCGAATTATAGAGGAATTAATTCTCTTAAGACGGTTATGATGCTTAATACAACAGGTTTAGCCAATAATCTATACTCTGTAAATGACACACTTACGTCATATGTCGATAAAAATATGCGTCCACTTTTATTTACAAAAGAAGCACATGAAGGTGGAGATCATTCTGTTGAAAGACAGTCGTTCACGTATGAGAATGATAAGGTTAATATCCGATCTATACGAAACTTTAATGGAAAAGAGAGATTTGATGAGGTTATAACCACAGATGTATGTGCTTATGACTATCTGTCTGTTATATCATTAATTAGGAATCTCGATTTTACAGGTATGAAACCGGGTGAGAGAAAATATATACAGTTTATTTCGGGCAAGAAGGCCGTAAACATGTATGTTAACTATCAGGGAATCACAAATTTTAAAGCTAACGATGGTAAGAAGTATGAGGTGATTGATCTATCGATGACTATCATGGATGATGCTTTTACTAATCAGAAAGACGCATTAAAAGCTATGCTTACTAACGATGATAATAGGGTTCCTGTAGTAATTGATACAAGCCTTAATATCGGTTCGGTAAAAGCTATTATGAAGAGTGCAAAAGGTTTAAGAAATTGATCATTAAAGAAATTTATCTTTAAATACAGATTAAAATTACAAAAATACTCCAAAAAGGGTTTATCTTTGCCATCTGACTTTGAATTAATTATAAATGGCAAAAGATATGTCGGTACAGACAAATTCAAATAAAATACCCGAACCAGCACTTCGGAGACTTCCATGGTATCTCTCATATGTGAAACTACTTAAGACCCAAGGAGAAAAGTTTGTCTCATCTACACAAATCGCAAAAAAAATAGATGTTTCAGCTTCTCAAATTGCTAAGGATCTTTCGTTCGTAAATATCAGTGGAAAGACAAGGGTAGGTTATGATATTGATGAGCTTATAGATGTATTAGATACATTTCTCGGTTTCACAGAGGTACATAAGGCAGTAGTGTTTGGTGTTGGTAGTCTTGGTGCAGCATTATTATCCGACTCAGGACTGGAGCAATATGGCTTAAAAATTATTGCAGGGTTCGATGTTAACAAAGCCGTTGTTGACAGCAAGATTCATGATATACCTGTTTATCATTCTAAGAATTTTATAGAATTAAATAAAGAGATGAAGGCTGATATTGGTGTGCTTACTGTTCCTTCCGGAGTAGCACAAGAGGTGTCAGATTTTATGATTGAGGGGGGTATCAAAGGGGTTTGGAATTTCACTCCATTTAGAATTCGTGTTCCTGAAGGTATAGTCCTTCAAAATACTTCGCTCTATGCTCATCTCGCAGTAATGTTCAACAGATTAGATCAATGAAGATATTTGCAATAGGGCTAAATTATGATGCTCACAATAAAGAGATGAAAAGAACGTTTGAAAGTGAAGAGCCTGTTCTTTTTATGAAACCCGATACAGCTCTTTTAAAAGATGGGAAGCCTTTTTTTATGCCCGATTTCTCTGAAAATATGCACTATGAAACTGAGCTGGTAGTAAAAATAAACCGTCTTGGTAAGAATATTGCAGAGCGTTTTGCTCATAGATATTACGATGAGGTAACTGTTGGTGTCGATTTTACTGCACGAGATTTGCAACAAAGATTGAAAGAAAAAGGTCTGCCTTGGGAGATATCTAAGAGTTTTGATAATTCAGCTGCCATTGGCGAGTTTGTTTCAAAGAATGAGCTTAATGATATTCAAAATGTGAATTTCCATCTGGATATTGATGGTAGGAGTGTGCAGCAAGGCAACACAAAGGATATGATTTACTCAGTTGATAAAATTATTTCTTATATTAGCAGGTTCTTCACACTAAAAATAGGTGATTTAATATTCACCGGTACCCCCGCAGGGGTTGGACCTGTGTCTATCAACAATCATCTTCAAGGGTATATTGAAGATAAAAAGCTGTTGGACTTTAAGGTTAAATAATCTCGAAATAAATATGTTTGAGTTTGAATGAATTCGTATAGGATTATTTAAATGAAATACAATACAAAATAGTAACAGCATTAATATCATAATAACATGTACAACAAAATTGTATTATT
>DATGMV010000428.1:0-9888 GCA_035307185.1 Fermentimonas sp.
TATTTCTACTTTTAGTTCTGGCAATTTTTTATCAATGCTCTTCTGTTCAAAAGACGACGGTTGCAACAAATCAGCTGAGCCAGATAAAAGAGATTGACATAGCGGAAGTTGTGCCCGATACCATTGAGTCAGATAGTACTAAAGATAGTGCCTCAAACAACGACTTAAATAACACTCCTCAAAAACCTGCTCAGGGTTCTCTCAATCAGGACTCTCTTAATATTGTTTCCGATTCCACATTACTAGAACAAGAACTACTAACTGCAGTAGATGATACTACATTTAGCGTTCCTTCTGATTCGGTTGCATTAGATTCTGTTGATTTAGAACCTGAAACGATGTTACAGGCTCCTGTATATTATACTGCACAAGATTCAATTGTGTTTACTGCAAATAATATGGGCTTCCTCTATGGTGAGGCCGACATCAAGTATGGGGAGATGGGTATCACCGGAGAATTTATTACTATGGATATGGATAGTAGTATTATATCTTCGACATTTGGTTTGGACTCGTTAGGTGAAGAATTTGGACATCCGGTATTTATTGAAGGTGGTACTGAGTATGAAATGAAAGGAGTTAGATATAATTTTGAAACAAGAAAAGCTTTCATTAATAATGTTATAACACAACAGGGTGAAGGGCATATAGTAGCAAATGAGGCTAAAAAGAATGCCGATAATTCATTCTACATGCGAAACGCAAAGTATACTACTTGCGACAGACATGATCACCCTCACTTCTATCTTAACTTATCTAAGGCTAAAGTTAGGCCGGAGAAAGATGTGGTAACTGGTCCTGCGTGGCTTGTAGTTGCCGATGTGCCGTTGTTCCCTATTGTACTGCCTTTTGCCTTTTTTCCGTTTACTACCACTTACTCATCGGGGATAATAATGCCAAGTTATGGTGATGAGATGAATAGGGGGTTTTATCTTCAAAATGGCGGCTACTATTTAGCTATTAGCGATTATATCGATCTTGCACTAACAGGTGAGATATACACCAAAGGCTCGTGGGGTGTTGGTGCACGTTCAAACTATCGTAAGAGATATAAATATTCTGGTAATTTCAATGTCTATTATCTTAATACAGTTACCGGAGAAAAAGAATTGAAGGAAGTTGTGCCTGAGGCATATTCTGTTGCTAAAGACTTAAGGATTAACTGGACTCACTCTCAGGATCCTAAGGCAAACATGTATCGTACTCTCTCGGCAAGTGTGAATTTCTCTACAAGCAGAAATAACCATCGTGATCTTAGCAGACTTTATTCTCGCGAGGCTTCAAACAATACAAAGAGCTCGAGTGTGAATATTACTCAACGTTTTCCCGATTCTCCTTGGAGTTTATCTGCTACAATGAATATCAATCAGGTATCGAGAGACTCAACGATTGCAGCTACACTTCCAAATATTTCAATGAATATGAGTCGCATCTACCCATTTAAGAAAAAAGATGCAGTTGGTGAGGAGAGATGGTATGAGAAGATTTCTATGAGCTATTCGGGTGAGTTTCGCAACTCAATTACCACAAAAGAGGATAAATTTTTGCAGGCAAATTTGGTGAGGGACTGGACAAATGGTATGCGCCATAATATACCTGTAAGTGCTACATTCACTTTATTTGATTTTATTCAGGTATCTCCCTCTTTTAATTATACCGAAAGATGGTATACCGGTGAACACAGACAAGCATGGGATCCTGTTGCAAGAAGGCATGTTCCTGTGGATACTATACACGGATTTAACAGGGTTTATGATTACAGTACATCTTTAAGTGCACAAACCAAGTTGTATGGCATGTACACTCCCTGGAAGATTTTTGGCGATAAGGTGCAGGCAATCAGACATGTATTATCTCCAAGCATTAGCTTTAGTTATAGACCCGACTTTGGCGATCCTAAATATGGATTCTACGAGACTTATAGTTATAGAAACGAATATGGAGAGGAAGTGGAATATACATATTCGCCCTATTCTTCTATGATGTTTGGTACTGCATCAAGAGGACAGAGTGGTAGTATCGGTTTTGATTTCAAGAATAACCTTGAGATGAAGGTTCGTACAGATAAAGATTCTACAGGAGTTAAGAAGATAAGCCTTATTGATGACCTTGGAATCAACTTCAACTACAATATGATGGCAGACTCAATGAAGTGGAGTAACATAAATACTAATCTTCGTTTGAAGCTAACCAAGTCTTACACATTGAGTCTTAATATGGTTTGGGACCCATATCTATATGAACTTGATCAGAATAATCGCCCCACAAGGGTTGATAAGCTGAGAGTATTTAGTGGTAAAGGTTTTGGTAAGCTGATGAGTACCGGCACATCTTTTTCATACTCGCTTAATCAGGATACATTCAAAAATTTATTTGGGGGTGGAGGCAGCAAAAAAGAGGATGAAGGAGATCCGGATGATGAAAATCAACTCCCTGATGATGGTACAATAGGTACTAATCCATATGAAACCGGAGGTCGCAGTGCAATGTTCAGCAATGATGACTCAATGGGCGAGTTTGATGAAAACGGGTACCTAAAGAATCAATTGAACTGGAACCTGTCGTTTAACTACTCTTTAAGATACGGTTACGGTGAGTTTGATACTGATCGTTTGGAATATAAAGGTGCTCTTACTCACAATTTTGGATTAAGCGGCTCTATTCAACCTACAAAGAACTGGAACTTAACGTTTAACACCGACTATAATTTCGATCTAAAAAGGTTTACTAATGTGAATTGTACGCTTACAAGAAATCTGCACTGCTGGAGCATGTCGGCAAGCTTCATTCCAATTGGACCTTACAAATCCTATAACTTCACAATTAGGGCTAACTCATCTATGCTTCAAGATCTGAAGTATGAGCAGAGAAGCTCTCCCTACGATAGAGGAATGGATTGGTATTAATCCCACAACTTTTTCATCCAATCGCTTAATTTCTTTTCGGCAGGAGAAGTTTGAGGTTCCCAAAAACAATTATTTTTTAACTCTTCAGGCATAAAGTCCTGCTTCACAAAATTATTTTCGTAATCGTGTGAGTATTTATACTCCTTGCCATAATCAAGCTCCTTCATAAGCGTCGTAGGGGCATTACGGAGATGAAGTGGCACTGGTAAGTTACCTGTCTGTTCTACTTTTGCCAATGCTTTATCAATTGCCAGATAAGCAGAATTACTTTTTGGTGATGTTGCAAGATAGATTGTAGTTTCTGCAAGTACTATACGCCCTTCGGGCCATCCGATTTTTTGTAATGTTTCGAAACATGCATTTGCAAGAAGCAAGGCATTTGGGTTAGCCAGTCCGATATCCTCTGAAGCAGAAATAACCAGTCGACGTGCTATAAACTTTGGATCCTCTCCACCTGCAACCATTCGTGCCAACCAATATATTGCGGCATCGGGGTCACTACCTCTTATCGATTTTATAAATGCAGAGATAATATCATAATGCATCTCTCCCCCCTTATCATAAGCAGCAGGGTTCTCCTGCAATCGTTCTGTAACCATCTGATCTGTTATAACAATCTCTTCCTCTTCACCATAAGATGCTATTGTAAGTTGTAGTATATTCAGAAGTTTACGAGCATCACCCCCAGAGAATCTAAAGAGAGCAGCAGTTTCTTTAATCTCAATTTTTTTATCTTTAAGTATAAGATCTTCAGTTAATGCCCTTTCGAGCAACTTTTCGAGATCTTTTTTCTCCATCGATTTTAACACATACACCTGACAGCGTGAGAGTAATGGTCTTATTACTTCAAAAGAGGGATTCTCTGTTGTTGCACCAATCAAAGTTACCGTGCCTGTTTCTACTGCATTTAGAAGCGAATCTTGCTGTGATTTGCTAAAACGGTGTATCTCATCAATAAATAAAATAGGTGCGGCAGAATCGAAGAAACGAGTGCTCTTGGCCTTTTCTATAACCTCTCTTACATCTTTTACACCTGAGTTGATTGCACTTAATTTGTAGAATGGTGCTTTTAATGTGTTTGCAATTATATTTGAGAGTGTAGTTTGACCTACACCGGGAGGGCCCCAAAATATGATTGAAGGAATTCTGCCAGACTCAATCATACGGCGCAACACAGCTCCCTTTCCGACTAAATGTTCTTGTCCGATAAATTCATCTAAGCTCTGTGGTCTTAGACGTTCTGCTAAGGGAGTACTCATAATAAATCTTATTTAAGTTTTAGTTTGAAACTTAATAATCAAACTACTTACAAATATAATCATTTTAAAAGAATAATGTTTATTAGATTGATTACCTTAAATATCGTATCGAGACATTTTTCGAGACATTTATTGAGGCATTTAATCGAACAAAATGGGTGACTATATACAAAAAAGTGGGTGCAAATAATATATTTTGTAACTTTGCTGTTTAAAATCAATTAGTCAGATGGAAATAACCCCATTGCTTTCCCTCTTCGGGAATTTGAATGAGCTCGACTTTGTAAAGCTGAATTTTAATCAGGAGAGTGTCAATTTGATGAATCTGGCAATCGCTTTCATCATGTTTGGCGTTGCCTTGAGTATAAGACCGGAACATTTCAGAACGGTTTTTTTAAATCCTAAACCTGTAGTGATTGGTTCAGTAGCTCAATATATAATGTTACCGGCACTAACGTATCTACTTATATTAATAATTCGCCCCAGCATACCTGTTGCTTTGGGGATGATATTAATTTCAGCATGCCCGGGTGGAAATGTATCAAACCTTATTTCATCAATTTCTAAAGCTAATATAACCTTGTCGGTAAGCCTTACAACTATAACAACCATAATGAGCCTGATTATGACTCCTTTCAATTTTGCTTTCTGGGGAGGACTTTATGCAAGACATTCACCACTTCTTGTACCAATTTCTATTGATCCTGTTGAGATGTTTCGTACGGTATTTTTAATTCTTGGTATACCTGTTATCTTAGGCATGTACGTGGGCATTAAATTCCCAAAGTTTGCAAAAAGGATGGATCGACCTATACAGGCTGCATCGGTAATATTCTTTATAGGCTTTATTGTTGCTGCATTAGCAGGTAATTTTAGTATCTTTTTAAAATATATACACCTTATATTCATTTTGGTTCTTCTACACAACGGATTAGCATTTGTGAGCGGCTATTTACTACCTAAATTGTATAAGGTAAATGAGACCGATTGTAGAACTATTTCAATAGAAACAGGAATACAAAACTCCGGACTTGGACTTGCTCTTATTTTTAATCCAAGAATATTTCCGCCGGAGCTTAATTTGGGTGGCATGGCAATGGTAGCTGCCTGGTGGGGTATCTGGCATATTATAGCGGGACTGGCTATCTCTATTTACTGGAGAAAACATCCGGTTACAGAAGTTGCTGTTCATAAATAAAAAAATATATAATATTACAATATTAGCACAACTGATTTCAGTTTGTTGTTTTCTACAATTTGATCTATGCTATACAATTACGATTTTAGATACTCATTAGTGAAGATTCCTGTTAAATCTGTCTTAAGGCTGAACTTCAGAAAAATGGTTTTTACGGGTAGAAAAGAGAATGTATCAAAGAACAGACCAATAATTTTTGCACCTAACCACAGAAATGCATTATTAGACGCTTTGCTGATTGTTTATGCAGGATACCACAATAGGCAGGTTGTATTTCTTGCCCGTGCTGATATATTCAAGCAGAAGTTTGTTGCATGGATGCTACGTGGAATGCGTATCATTCCTGTATTTCGTATGCGTGACGGTAAAGACAATCTTGATAAAAATAAAGATATTTTTGGGAGTGCTGCCCGTATCCTCAAAAAGAATAATCCGGTTGCTATTTTTCCGGAAGCAAGACACAATCCTAAACAATCGCTACTTCCCATACAGAAAGCTGTTCCTCGCATTGTATTACCCACAGAAGAATCCCTTAACTTTGAACTAAACAGTCAGATTGTTCCTGTTTCAATATACTATCGTGATATCTTTGGATTTCTTACTGATGTTTATGTTACATTTGGTACCCCAATTGAAGTTTCTCAATACAAAGAGATTTATAATGATAACCCAAATCTTGCAAACAATCAGCTTCGACAAGAGCTTGAGAAGAGCTTGAAGTCTATGGTAGTAGATATATGGAACGATGAATTTTATGAAGAGTATAAATTTGCAATCGACTGGAATGGTGAACGTATTGCAGAGGAAAAATTCTCTCATAGAAAAGATGGTTACCTACAATCATCACTTCATATTGTTATAACCTTAGACAACCTTTATGAAAACAACCGCGATGTGTTTGACAGTAAGATTAAAAACTTTCGTGAGGCGAATAAAATATTAAAAGAACATCAGTTAAATACCAAAGACAGATTATGGAAGACTTCTTCCAAAGAGAATATATTTTCTCGATTTACTGCACTTATCCTCACATCACCCATAATGCTGTTTGGTTACATAAATGCAATTTTCCCTTTACTAATAAATAAGAAATTGCTAAGCCTGTTTAAAGATAATCAGTTCATACCTTCTGTGAGGTATGCGTCGGGACTAATATTTGTGCCTATATTTGATATAATTCAAACTTTAACTATTGGTGCAATTACTAAGGATTGGCTGCTTGCTTTCATCTATTTTCTTGCAATGCCTGCTACATTCTATTTTGCATTGTACTGGCGTAAATGGTGGAAATCGGCTAATCGAGATCTAAAGGTATATAAGTTCAAAAAGCAGTTTAGTGATACTTATGAACGATTATTAGAGCTTATAAGACTTTGAAAATTAAACTATTATAGTACAAATATCACTCTTAAATATTAGACAACTATACTAATGGATGTGTAGTAAAGGAACTATTATTTCTTATCCTTAAGATAGAAAGTTATTTTATTGGCTTTAACCAGTTCCTCGTGGCTGATGCGATACCTCCTAAAGTGTTTGCCATCAATTTCAATTTTATCTATATATATAGCTTCTGGTGATGGGCGAACTGTTTCAATTTCGATAGTATGTCCGTTGTAATGAAAATCATCGAGGTTGAGTGTGATTCTATCAAAAGCTGGGGTTGTTTTTTCCAATAACCTGTTGATACAGGAGTTTTATTAACTCTTATTACAAAATAGATAGGAAATACAGCATCAGGATTATAGCAAAATGTACCTAATACTTTCATACCTTCCACTTCAGTGTCGCTGACACGACTCATCCAGGCACCAGACTCATTAGTAAGCCCTTCACCCAAATTCAGAATTATATTACCTTTCCCTTCGGGATATGTAAAACTTGCTATACTGCTTCGAGTTGTTACAGATACTTCAGTTTTAATATTATAATTGGTAAGCATATTTGAATAATAACCGGGGAAAGCTATTTCATTACTATATTCACTGCCATACTCTTCATAGTTTACATTTCTTCTCACTTGCAAGTGAAAAGAGAATAATAAAACTCCAATAAAAGATTAAAACAACCGACTTCCTAAAATAATCCATAAAAATACCTTATTAAACTACTTGATCAATTTACATCAATCAATTACAAAACTAATCCTCTTAAGGAGTACTTTTAACCTTTTAATTTTTGAATGACAGTATCTACCGCAGCATTCAATCCATCGGCGTTCTTACCACCGGCTGTAGCAAAGTGAGGCTGTCCACCTCCTCCACCTTGAATTAACTTAGATGCTTCACGCACAATATTACCTGCATGCATGCCCTGAGCTACCAAGTCGTCGCTTATCATTACCGTTAGATTAGGTTTTCCATTTACAGACGTTGCGCCTACAAACATCATCTTTTCCGGGAATTGTCCTTTAATCTGAAATGCAATATCTTTAACTACATCGGGTGAACCTATTGGAAGAATTAATTTAAAGACGTTAACACCATTTATCACGTTTCTCTTCTCAATAACTTTCAGTTTCACCTGTTCGGTTTTCTCCTTAATAAAAATCTGTAGCTCCTTCTTCATCTCATCATTATCTGCAATCAGACGATGAATTCCCTGCATAATATCAGGAACGTTGTTGAGCATATTTTTTATCTCCAGTATTGCATCTTCCTTTGCATAAAGATAATCCTCACAAGCCTTAGCAGTGACTGCCTCTATACGTCGCACACCGGCAGAGATTGCACCTTCACTCACTATTCTGAAAGTTCCTATACGCCCGGTTGATGAAATATGAGTACCACCACATAACTCAATTGAAGTGCCAAATCGCACAGTACGCACATCATCACCATATTTCTCTCCAAAGAGTGCCATCGCACCTTGGGCTTTTGCCTCCTCTATAGCTACATGACGATGCTCTTCAATTGGGAAATTGCTTCTTATCTTCTCAGTAACCCTAACCTCTACCTCTCTAATCTCTTCGGGAGTCATTTTTTGGAAGTGTGAGAAGTCGAATCTCAATACCTCAGGCGATACATACGATCCCTTTTGCTCAACATGTTCGCCCAACACATCACGAAGCGCCTCGTGCATAAGGTGAGTAGCAGAGTGATTACATTCGGTTGCTGTTCTCTTATCAGTATCAATTTTTGCAGTAAAAGTAGCCTCAAGATTCTGAGGAAGTTTTTTTGTTAGATGTACCGCCAGATTATTTTCTCGTTTGGTATCAAAAACTTCAATCTTATCACCCGTTTCTGAAATCAACCAGCCGCTATCACCTACCTGACCACCCATTTCTGCATAAAATGGGGAACGAGAAAGAACAATCTGATAGAATTCAGACTTCTTCTGTTTCACAGCACGGTAACGAAGAATCTGAGTAGTACTTTCAGTTTCATCATAACCAACAAACTCAGCTTCACCATCCTGAACCTTTGTCCAGTCGCCCGTTTCCACAACAGCTGCATTGCGAGCTCTGTCCTTCTGCTTCTGCATCTCAGCATTAAAACCATCAACATCGGCAGTCATATCATGTTCACGTAAGATCAGCTCAGTAAGGTCGAGTGGGAAACCAAAAGTGTCATAAAGTTTAAAAGCAACCTCACCACTCAACACCCCACCCTCTTTTTCAGGTAGATTTCTTTCTAATAGCTTAATACCTGTTTCAAGAGTACGAAGGAACGACTCCTCCTCCTCTTTCATAACCTTCTCAATCAATCCTCGCTGTGCCTCAAGCTCAGGGTATGCATCGCCCATCACTTCTATAAGAGTTGGGATTAGTCGATACATAAAAGGTTCATGCATATTAAGGAATGTATATCCATAACGCACGGCACGACGAAGTATACGCCTTATTACATAACCCGCTTTTGCATTAGAAGGCAGCTGACCATCAGTAATAGAGAATGCAATAGTTCTAACATGATCGGCAATAACACGCATTGCGATATCAACCTTTTCATCATCGCCATATTTTTTATCGCTAACCTCTCCTATTTTCTTTATTATAGTCTGAAACAGGTCGGTATCATAATTAGACTGAGTACCCTGAACGGCCATACACAACCTTTCGAAGCCCATTCCTGTATCGATAACTTTTGCAGGAAGTTGTACTAGTGAACCATCAGCTTTGCGGTTATATTGCATAAACACAAGGTTCCATATCTCAACCACCTGTGGATGATCTTGATTAACAAGCGTAACCCCGTCTACTTTTGCCCTATCGGGATCGGGTCTGATATCTATATGAATTTCGGAACATGGACCGCATGGACCGGTATCACCCATCTCCCAGAAATTATCATCTTTATTTCCATTTATGATTCTATCTTTTGGAAGATACATCTTCCAATATGAGGCAGCCTCATCATCCCTCTCTAAGTTTTCATCAGGAGCACCCTCAAAAACAGTAGCATAAAGCCTGTCTTTGTCGAGTTTCAATACTTCAGTCAAATATTCCCATGCCCACTCAATAGCCTCTTTCTTAAAATAGTCGCCAAACGACCAGTTGCCAAGCATCTCAAACATGGTGTGGTGA
>DATGMV010000429.1:0-3743 GCA_035307185.1 Fermentimonas sp.
CTAAGCTCCGTTAATTGTAATTAGTGAACCACCGTTTTTAATCCATATTTTGAGTTCTTCAATATGCTCTTCACTGAGGAAGTCATAGCTCCCACTTACAAATACAATTCTGTTAAACTCATTAAGATGTACTCGTCTAAAGTTTTCACTATTAACTCTTGTAATTGGATAGTGTAGTTGCTGATCGAAAAGATGCCAAATTTCACCTGCTTCTGTAGCGGATATATCGCCTCCTGTAACCAAGAGTACTTTCGGCTTCTCTACCTTTCTAAAAGAACTACTACCCAAGTCTACCCCTTTAACGCTATAACCACTGTTTACAGCTATAACATCCACCTTGTTCTTTTCTGATAATTTGCTTAGAATATTATAAAGCTCCTGTGAATCAATTTTCTGATTATTAACCGTAATTAGTAAGCTGCCATATGAGAGCTCTATCTCATCTTGTACACCTCCCAATGAAAATGGTTTAGTAGCAGTTTTCACCAAAATATCTTTCTCCAATAGATGTAATAACAACTGCTGACTTCCCGAGTTACGATAATCGATAACATATGCATAATCCGATTGCTCGAGTTTGTTGTATTGTAATTCAGGCAATTGCTCCACTCTTGCGCCTTTTTCTGTTGAATTTACTATTCCATATGATAATCCGGTTGAGTAGGCAATAGAGAATCCCGCACCATAACCAAGCTTCGTCTCATCTTCAAAATCAATTTTATCATCAAATATAATTCCTACCAATGCACTATTGGGTTGATCTGCAGGTATTATATACGACTTGCCACTATAATATGTTACACTATCAATTTCAATATCACGGTTATTTTCATAAACTTCAAGTTTGTGCGATAATAAAAGATCAATAAACTTGATAAGTCTGTTATTATCATATTCGTCGCCGATAATATAAGACCTTCTTGAATCAATACCAGGAGAAGGCTTGCTAAAAAACTCCTTCTGCAGATCAAAGAGCGCTTCTCTGTTTCCATGAGCTGCATCAACAGTTGCAATAGTGGTAACAAGCTGATTTCTTATAGTAAAGGGTAGTGTAATAAGTCCGTTGTCCGATTCTTGAACTAATCCTCTTGACGAAGCCTGTTCAAATAAAATACCCACTCCTCCATTAAAATCGGGATATGTCGATCCGAAGTTCGGATTTTTATTGTCAAAAGACTCTTTAGTATAATATAACGATCCAATCCTGTTTAGCGCATTAGAAAAATATTCTGCAAATTGACGATTCAATTCGTAGTTAGACTGTGGAATAAGATGACTCTCATTACCTTCCGGATTTGTTGGCTCAAAGAAGAGCGTACTATTGGTGCCCATTTCATGATGATCGGCCTGTACATGTGGCAACCACTCTTGATAAAATGCTACTCTTGCCTTGCTCTCCGGTTGAACTATATTTATCCAGTCTCTATTTAAATCGAACCAATAGTGATTTCCTCTTCCTCTTGGCCAACCTTCAGTATGTTCACGGTCGAATCGAGAAATATTATTCCTGTTAAAACTAATATTTGAGTTTATCCATGATGCAAATCTCTCCTGCCCGTCGGGGTTACGAACAGGATCAATAAAAATGATACTCTCATCAAGCTGTTTAGATACCTTCTCACTTTGAGCCGATGTATAATAGTATGCAGCAAAGAGTGCAGCTTCAGAAGATGAAACCTCATTTCCATGTACTGAATTGCCAAGAAATATTATTAGCGGACTATCAACACTTTCTCCTTCTCTAACCCCTTGTCGCAACTTTTTAGTATCATTTAGCACACTGATATTTTTGGGAGATGAAACAGCTAAAACATAAATTGGTCTGTTTTCATGACTCCTTCCAATTTCAAAAAGCTCTGTCCGGTCAGACAGCTCTGCTATCTTTTCATAATACGCATTAATTCTGCTGTGCTCTGTAACCCTACTCCCGGGAGCGTATCCCAGAAACTCTTCAGGAGAAGGAATATTTGAGTCGAAACTTATATTTTCAGGGAAATAATAATTTAACCCTTCCGCCCTTATGTCTATAATAAACAGTGCTATAACTGTAACAATAAAAAGTAATACTGATCGCTTCATTTTTAGTCCGGTATTTGTTAATTAGTAGATATACCCCCCCCTAAACATATATCTGTATATGCTTTAATTATCTATATATGAGAGTTATATGTTTAGGTTAGTTTAATAATTCATTGAGGGTATTATGTAAATCCTCCCCTTTAATGTTCTTAGCCACAATCACACCATTCTCATCAATCAAGAAGTTTGAAGGAATAAGTCGCACACCATAGTTTACTACACCATTGCCTGCCCATGCTTCTTTATCAATAAGTTGCGGCCAAGTAAGACTGTCGTTCTCAACCGCTTTCAACCAAGATGCTTCAGAGCTATCTAATGACACCCCCACAATTTCAAAGTTTTTCTCTTTATATTTTTCATAAGCCTTCACAAGATTTGGATTTTCTTTTCTACATGGTGCGCACCATGACGCCCAAAAATCGAGAAGCAGATAACCTTTTCCGATATATGAAGAGAAATTTTCACTCTCTCCCTGAGAGTTAAGTGCTAAGAAATCTGGAGCTTTTTGTCCAATCTCTACTTTCCCAAGTGTTTCGGCTAAATTAATGAGTGTTGTAACATATTCACTATCTTGAAATTTAGGATCAAGCAGAGCAATATTTTCATTTATCTCCTCAGGGGTTAATCGAAAAGAATGGTAGCGGTAAAAAATGTATAATGCGGCAATCGAGGATGGATGATCCTTAATAATATCATTTATTGGTCTGTCTCTCTGAGCCCTAAGCTGCAAGAACAGATCATGTTCAGCCGAGCCTTTTACAACTGTGTTATCAAAGTTGTTTGTAGTATCTAACTGAACTGATATTGTATTGTTGTCAAGGATAACCAGAAAAGTATTAAACGGATCATCATCTGATCTATCTAAGGAAAGTCCATAAATCTCAGGTAATGCAGTCTCTGTATTAAACCTGAAACTACCATTCACAATATCGGTAGAATCTATTGTAAAAAAAGATTTATTCTCATATCGCTTTAAGTATACTTTATCGGATGATGTGTTACTTACAGTTCCCGATAGGTTTAATTTATTCGATTTTTCAGTACAACCTATTGTTAAGGTAATAAGTGCAGTAATAACTAAACCTATTACAGTTTTACTTCTTAGTTTCATATTCATAGTTATTTATTAATTAATTTATTAGCCAGTATTTCACTGTTTGGAATGGGGAATATATATCTGTCGTCAGAAGGACCAACTTCTATTGGAGTAAGACTACTCAATGAAGGCTTTGAAGGGAAAGTGAGTCGATCGCGCAAAATGTCGTTAGTTCTAAAACCTTCTCCTATTAGTTCTATTCGTCTTTCTATGCGGATAGTATTCAAAAGTGCATCTTCAGTTAAAGCACTGTTCGGAAATGTGTAACCATCATCCGATCTATTTCTAACATACCGTAGCAAAGAGATTGCTTTTGTTATATCTCCTGCTCGTGCTTCTGCTTCGGCATAATTGAGCAGAACTTCTGCATAGCGAATGATTGGCATGTAATCTATAGCAGGACTTGTTTTGCGATATTTTGCCAAAATATATAGATCCAAATCGGAGTCATACTCCACAAAATTACGGCGATTATCACTATCCTCCCAGTTCGAATTTGAAATAATACCGCCTTCTTCGGAGTTAAGAACAAAATTACGATCACTATAATATCTTTCTGATAGTGCAA
>DATGMV010000430.1:0-2885 GCA_035307185.1 Fermentimonas sp.
GGGCATCACGGATATCAATAAAGTGTTCCGAAGGGAAACTTTCTTTGTTGTTTATGATTTGAGAAAACTCATGGGTTTGTGTTAACCAACGTTCGATTGTTTCGAAATCAGTTGAAAAACGCATAGCGTTTACCTTGTCGATGCCTAAGGGGCTTAGACACTTCTCTTTAATATACTCACGTACAGCGTTGAAATCTATTTTATGTTCAAAATTTTCCGGATAAATATTCATCTCAAAATATGTTTAATAGCAAGCAATCAGACTATTGGGGTCTGAATACCAACTGTTTTTTAAAATGTAAAAGGATTAATTTGAGATTGCCCATACCGCATCCTGATACTGTCAACTTAGAGATACGGAATTGAAATAATCTTGTATCTACAACAGCATCTGGGTTTCTCTAAGAATGGAGAAACGAAATGGCGATATGGTATTTATGCGGAAAGAAAAAACATACTTGTGTAATTCTAATTATGTGCAAATATAAGCTTATTTTTAGGATTTTACACCTTGGGTTGCGTTAAATGACTACTTCCTCCTTGTATTAAACTGATGCACTCTATATCCCAATACTCCTGCATTGAAATCAATTAAAATATGCAGGGCAACAACAATCCAGATGTTTTGCGTGAAATAGAAAATTAAGCTAAACACCAAACCCAGAATAAAAGCCCCTACGGAGTTTTTCATTCCCGTATCAATATGAGTTATAGCGAAAATGACGTTAGTAAATAAGAGACTACCGATTACGCCGATATGTTGTATTGTAAACTCGTACACAAACATCCTAAACAGAACTTCTTCACAAAATCCGGCACTGATCGCTACTATGATAAACCATGATAGTTCCTGTCTCGATTTTGGCAGATAGTTGACAACTTTTTGTGATTTACTGGCGAAAGCGGTAACGTTTCTTTCGTTAACCCGTGAGCTTCTGTACTGAACGTAACCAAGTAATACCACCAAAGACATAAAGACTGTGTTCAGTAAAGACAATTCAAATTGAAAACTTAATGATGGGGTAGGCTGTAAGTAATCATTCAAAACGACCAAAATTGTCAAAAACCAAAAGACTAAGATGGTCTTTTGGTACTCTTTGATTTTATTGTGCGAGGAATCTGGTCTCTTTCGCTTTTCTCTTCTATAATGGTCTGTGATAAGGAATATTGGGTACAGAACGGTTATCAACACAAAAAGAAACTGTCTCTCCATTTGAAAAGTCTTATAAAGTGGGGTAAGCCATATACTTACCCCAGAATTATTATAGAGGAATATTGCCTACGATTGATATTACGGCACCTAATCCATTCAACTTATCGGTAGAAAGCCCCCATTTGTCTTTGTTACCGATGTGATAGCGATAGTTCAGCCCGGCTTCTATATCAATGTATTTGTGAACTTTTACACCAAGTTTAAGGTCAGGAGTGGCAAACACACCGCCCAGCTTTTCTCTGGTCATTGTTTCATCAGAATCCACCCCATTATTGTATCGGTATTCCATGTGCATTGCTCCATATCCGGCACGAAGCCCCGTGTAAAGATAAAGTGGAGAGGCCAATTCAAACTTATAGCCCACCTGTAAGCTATATTCATACGCCCGGATTTTATCAGGATTATATGGATTGTTTTTCCAGATGTCTGAAGGTGACAGACTGCCGTATTGTGCAAGACCCACAAACAATTTCTCGTTGAAATACAGACCGACTTCTCCACCTAACGAGTAAAAGCTGTTCAAGGGATTTTTACTGAAATGATACAGATTGTTAGCTTTCACCACCAAAGATACTTTAGGTTTGGTGTCGTCAGGGATTTGTGCCTGCAAACCAAACGGTAGGGCACATAAAAGTAGCATGCGAAGCAATAGGTTCTTTTTCATTTTATTTATATAACGTTTAAAATTAACGTTGCAAAGAAAGCCATATTCAACACCCGTTTTTAAAAGGATTGACGAGTGGTTGCGTATTCTTGACGAGCTGTATGGCGACCTCGTTTTAATACGGTAAGTTTGTTTTATGAATAAAGTGCGATATATAAATAACAACCTGATGATTGTGCTATTTTGGGCATTTATAGCAACCATCCTTATATTCCAATTATTGGCGGTAGACGAATATGACCTCCATAAAGCCATTATATATAGCTCGATGATTACAAGTACTTTCGCCATTTATGTACATTTGGTGTTAAGGAAAATCATAAAGAAATACATCCAGACCAAGCGCATATCCTCCCTGATTCTGTGGGTTTTTATCACTGCTTTCATAGCTTCCATCATACTTACTCTTGAAGATTATACAGTCGATAGTTTTTTTAGCCAAGATTGGAATAGGCACAAGGAAACTATGTTGCCACAGTTTTTTGGAATGCTGATGGCAACTATTCTCATATCCGGCATTGCGTATTCATTTGAATTATACCGACATCATATAGAAACTTTAAAAGCCACCCAAGTGCTTAAAGACAGTTTAAACGACTTAAAGGTGAAGAGTATTCGTCAGCAGTTAAGCCCTCATTTTACATTTAATATTCTGAACAACCTGCAATTCCTTATTCAAAAGGATAAAAATGAAGCATTAAAACTGCTTTCCCAATACAGTAAAATATTGAGGTATTATGTGTACGAGTCTCAGAATAAGGCTATTTTGCTCAATGACGAAATTGCATTTTTAAAGACGTACTTAGAACTTGAAAAAGACCGATTAAAAGATGAAGCTCAGGTCGATGTGAATATTTCCATTGAACCGAATGATTTAAAAATTGCTCCCTTTATACTATCTACATTTGTTGAAAATGCATTCAAGCATCTATCTACAAAACACAAGTGGGTATCTGTATCTATCCAGTATAAGGAGAATAAACTCTATATGAATGTAAAGAACAATTA
>DATGMV010000431.1:0-6946 GCA_035307185.1 Fermentimonas sp.
AGACGCACACGTGAGCTTTCGGAAGAAGATATAAAACAGATTTCCGATACATATCACAACTGGAGAAATCCAAACGGTATTTACGAAGACATGGCAGGCTTCTGCTCCTCTACTCCAATTGACAGAGTTAGAGAACTCGACTATGTACTCACACCCGGTCGATACGTGGGACTCCCTGAAGAGGAAGATGACTTTGATTTTAACGAACGCTTCACAGCTCTTAAAGCTGAATGGGAAGAGCAACTGAAAGAAGAGGCGAGATTAAATGAGATTATTGCTGAGAACCTTAAGAAAATTAAAGTAGATGAGTGATTGGAAGGAATATAATTTGAGGGATTTAGTTATTTGCAACAATGAAAGTGTTGATAAGAATTATCCATATTCAAAAATAATTTATTTAGACACTGGATCTATAACAGAAAATAAGATTGATGGTCTACAAGAGTTTGATTTAAATGATGCTCCAAGTCGAGCAAAAAGATTGGTAAAGGAGAACGATATTATCTATTCAACAGTACGACCCAACCAGCTTCATTACGGGTTTATTGAAAACCCTCCAAATAATTTAGTAATTTCAACAGGTTTTGTTACAATTACATGCAAAGTCGACACACTCTATCCAAGATATTTGTACTATAATCTTATACAAAAACAGACAACGGAATATTTACATTCTATAGCTGAAGCTTCGACATCTGCATACCCTTCTTTAAAACCAAGTGACATTAAAGCATTAGAAATATCACTTCCACCCCTCCCCGAACAAAAAGCAATTGCATCTATTCTTTCATCACTAGATGATAAAATAGAACTGCTTCATCGACAAAATGAAACCTTGGAGAAAATGACAGAAACTCTGTTCAGAAAGTGGTTTGTGGAGAAAGCAGAGGAGGATTGGGAGGAGGGAAAATTGGGTGATGAATTTAATTTTATTATGGGTTCATCACCTCCCGGAGAAAGCTATAATGAAGAAGGTGTAGGAATACCTATGTATCAGGGTAATGCAGATTTTGGTTTTCGGTTTCCTACAAATCGTGTTTTCACAACTGACCCAAAAAGATTTGCCGAAAAATATGATACTCTTATTAGTGTAAGGGCTCCTGTTGGTGAACAAAATATGGCAAATGAAAAATGCTGTATAGGTCGTGGAGTTGCTTCTTTCAGTTATAAAACTAATAAGTCATATTATTCATATACATTTTACAAGCTGAGGTCACTAATGAATGAAATTAAACAATTCAATGAAACCGGTACAGTTTTCGGCTCAATAAGCAAATTAGATTTTGAGAATATAGACATTATCATTCCTGACTTTCACGCAGTGAAACAATTTCAAGATGCAGTGATACCTCATGATGAGAAAATAATTAATAACTGTAAGCAAATTCGAACTTTAGGCAAAATTCGAGATACATTATTACCTAAGCTAATGAGTGGCGAGATAAAAGTGAGTTAATAAAATAATACCATGAAAATTACTAACGAACAAGCAGAATATTTATTACAACTTCCAAAGAAAGTTGTTAATAAGGAGGAGCTTCTTGATAAATTATCAATAGATCAGAAGTTCCCTTTTAATGCTCGATATGAACTAATATCAGAGAGTGATATTGAATTTACATTCCTTTGGGAGATAAAGCAAAGTTCAAAGAACAAAATAAAAATTAGTTTACACCATCAGGAAAATGACAGTAAGACAGGAATCTTTAGAATTGATTATAATGGAAGCCATACAAATCCTATGACTGCTAATGAATTTGTCCCGGAAAAGTATCACCCTTTTGTTGGTAAATATTTCAATAATGAACATCACGTACATTATTATGTTGAAGGTTATAAACCTCTTGCTTGGGCTATACCATTATCAGCAGATGAGTTTGAAATTAAAGACCTTGGTAATAAATCGGATTTTAATATTACATTTGCAAAAGTAATTGTAGAGTTTGCAAAAGCTATAAACCTTAAAACAATAATTACAGTTAATCCTTTATTGATATGAATTGGGTTGATGATAGCATAAAAGAATATTACGATTGGTTGAGAGACAGAACCACCGTAACAATGGATAATCAATCCGGATGGAGTATGATTACTACACCTTTTATGGGTTTATTCAACGACAACATTGAGATTTTTGTGAAAAAAGATAATGATAATTATATATTATCTGATGATGGAGTTACGTTATCTAACCTTGAATTAGTTGGAGCTTCTGTTTTTCGTTCTAGTAATAGGAAAGATTGGCTGGAAATGATTTTTCTGAACTATGGTATTATATTAATAGAAAAAGAACTTCAGGTAGTTGCAACTCAAAAAGATTTTAATCAGAAAAAACACAATTTGATAAGTGCAATTACTGAAATATCTGATATTGCTATGATGGCAAAGCATTCTGTTTCTTCTTTTTTTAAAGAGGATGTGAAAGCATTTCTTGATGAACAAAATATTATTTATACTCCTCAGTTTATTGCAAAAGGAAATACTGGAATAGAATTTACTTTTGATTTCCAAATCGCAGGTAAAGAAAAAGAAATTGTTATAAAGGCATTTAATTCTCTTAATAAAATGAATGTCCCTAACTTTCTTTTTTCATGGGAAGATATTAAACCGACACGTGAGAAAATTTCCGGTAAGGAGTTAAAGGGGTTAGCCATTATCAATAATGACGATAAAGAGACTAAAAAAGAATATATGGATGCCATAATAAGTAAAGGGGCTGATTATATACTTTGGAATAGACGCCATACGCCTGAAATGCGTTATAAATTAGGTGCATAGAATGTACTCTAATTATTGTATATTTGTAATATGTTGTACTACAGACGTAAAATACTGCTTGCATTATTAGAATTATTTGACGGACAGCTAACTGCAAAAAGTCTGCAGAAGTATCTTTTTCTTTTTACCAGAAAACAAACTAAAAGAGCCTTTGATTTTATTCCTTATAAATATGGATGTTTTTCTTTTCAGGCAAATCAGGATATAAATACGATGAAGAAGTATGGTTATCTGGAAATTACTGAACAGCTGGGTGGACGGTTTATTAAACTAAAACAATCTGAGTCTTATTTAAGGATGCTGAAAGAGGAGGATCAGAAACTTTTATTGGGGGTTAAAAGAATGTTTGGTTCTTTAAGTCAACAAGAATTAATTACATATACATACAAAAGATACCCATACTACGCAATTAATAGCTCTATAGCCAGGGACTTGTTAAGTGCAGATGAAATTAAAAATGTACTTAAACAGAAAGAATCAAAAAACACTCCAATGCTTTTTACTATTGGCTATGAGGGTATTTCTCTTGAAGAGTATCTTAACAGGTTGATAAAAAACGATGTGCGTGTTTTGTGTGATGTTCGCAAAAATGCTTATAGTCAAAAATACGGCTTTTCTAAAAGTCAATTGTCGATTGCATGTAAAGGTGTAGGAATAGAATATATTCACATACCTGAATTGGGAATTGAATCTGATAAACGCAGGGAATTAAATCATCAGCATGATTATGACTTCTTATTTGAAGACTATGAAAATTACACTCTGCCTAAGAATCAAGATTCATTGTTAAAAGTAAGGAATATCATTAATAATGATAAACGTGTAGCACTGACATGTTTTGAAAAGGATCCAGGACAATGTCATAGAACACGTGTTGCGGATGCATTAATGAAATTGCCTGATAAAAATTATGGATTTATGTCACTTTAAAAAATGTCTTTAACAAAAGTTCTAGTATCAGTAAAAACATATCCTACTTTGTCTGAAAAGTATGATGAATTAGTATGCACAGCGGGTTTTAGAGAAGATGGTTCTTGGATAAGAATTTACCCTGTTCCATTTAGGAAATTAGATTATTCTAACAGATATAATAAATGGGAGTGGATTGAAATGGATTTAGTAAAAAACACCAAAGATTTCAGACCAGAAAGTTATCGACCCGCAGATTTAACAAAAGAGATTAAGAGAGGAGGAAAAGTATCAACAGAAAATGGGTGGTTTGATCGAAAAGAACTTTGCTTTAAAAATAAAGTATACACAAACTTAACTGAGTTAATTGCAGAAGCTAAAGATAAAGAAATATCTACTTCTTTGGCAATAGTAAAACCAAAAGAAATAATTGATTTTGTATGGGAGCCATGTGACAGTGAATGGGATAGAAGAAAACTGGACACTATAAAAGCTATGCAGTTACAAGGAGAACTATTTGACCTTGAGGATACAAAAGAAATATTTAATGTTGTTAGAAAACTACCTTACAAATTTTCTTATATCTTTACTACAGAGGATGATATTCAAAGAAAAATAATGGTTGAAGATTGGGAAATTGGTCAGTTATACTGGAATTGTCTTTCACAAGAAAAAGGAGATGAAGCTAAAGCGTTAGAAAAAGTAAAACATAAATACTTTGATACTTTTCTAAAGCGTGATTTACATTTTTTTATGGGAACAACTCGTGAGTTTCATTATGTTGGAAAGAATCCATTTATAATTATAGGTGTTTTTTATCCTCCTAAAGTTGAAGCGCATCAGATGAAACTGTTTTAAGCGAATAATTATGAGTCACATTACCGAAAGCACTATAGAAGATTTTACGATTGAGCTGCTTGAAAGGATCGGTTACGAATATGTTTACGCCCCAGATATTGCTCCTGACGGAGAAAAGCCTGAACGTGACTCTTATGAGCAGGTGTTGCTGACTGACCGCCTGAGAAGGGCTGTTAAGCGGATTAATCCTTCTATTCCTGAAGATGCACAATCAAGTGCAATAAAAGAGATTATGCGAATTCATTCACCTGAATTACTGGTGAATAATGAGACATTTCACAGATTAATTACTGAGGGTATTCCTGTTACTAAACGTGTGAATGGTGTTGAGAGGGGTGATCGGGTTTGGCTGATTGACTTTAATGATCCTTTGAACAACGAGTTTGTTGTGGCTAACCAATTTACTGTGGTGGATAATAATCATATAAAACGCCCTGATGTAATTCTGTTTGTTAACGGTATTCCACTTGTGGCGATGGAACTAAAGAATGCAGCTGATGAGAAAACAACTATCCGTTCTGCTTTCAGGCAAATAGAGACTTATAAAGCTCAGATTCCATCACTTTTTACATATAACGGTTTAGTAGTAATTTCGGATGGTCTGGAAGCAAGGGCAGGATCCATTTCAGCAGGTTTCAGCAGATTCATGGCATGGAAAACAGCGGATGGTAAGGTGGAAGCTTCGCATCTTGTGAATCAAATTGAGACTTTAATTTTAGGTATGCTGAACAAGAGCACTTTGCTGGATTTGATTCGCCATTTTGTAGTATTTGAAAAGAACAAAAAAGAGGATCCTGAAACAGGAATTATTTCTATTGAAACGGTTAAAATATTAGCTGCTTATCATCAGTATTATGCGGTAAACAGGGCTGTAGAATCTACTTTGAGAGCTGCGGGTTATTGTATAAAAGATCTGTCGGATAGTTTGTCATTACACAATACGGTTGTTGAACCACCTGAGAGTTATGATTTGCCTGATGTGAGAGCTCAGGAAACAGGCGACCGCAGAGGTGGTGTTGTATGGCATACACAGGGAAGCGGTAAATCACTGTCTATGGTTTTCTACACGGGAAAGATTGTACTGGCAATGAATAATCCTACTATCGTGGTAATTACTGACAGGAATGATTTGGATGATCAGCTCTTTGATACTTTTGCCTCATCGAGACAACTGTTGCGACAGGAGCCGGTTCAGGCTGACAGCAGGGAAAATTTGAAGGAACTGCTGAAGGTAGGCTCGGGAGGCGTGGTGTTTACAACCATTCAGAAGTTTCAGCCTGAGGATGGTAATGTTTTTGAGATGTTGTCGGACCGTGAAAACATAGTGGTAATTGTTGATGAGGCTCATAGAACACAATATGGTTTTAAAGCAAAAACTATTGATGATAAGAACGAATATGGGGATGTTATAGGTAAGAAAATTGTATATGGTTTTGCCAAATATATGCGTGATGCTCTGCCAAATGCAACTTATCTGGGATTTACCGGTACTCCTATTGAAAGCACTGATGTGAATACGCCTGCAGTTTTTGGCAATTACGTGGATATTTATGATATAGCTCAATCAATTGAGGATGGAGCTACTGTCCCTATTTATTACGAAAGCAGACTTGCAAAAGTTAGCCTAAGTGAAGAGGGAAGAGAACTTATTGAAGAGCTTGATGAAGAACTGGAAAGGGATGATGTCAGCGACACGCAGAAGGCTAAGGCTAAGTGGGCACAACTGGAGGCGCTAGTTGGCAGTAAGAACAGATTAGATCAGATATCTCGTGACATTATTGATCATTTTGAGCAAAGGCAAGAGGTTTTCGAGGGCAAAGGTATGATTGTGGCAATGAGCAGACGTATTGCTGCAGAGCTTTATGAAGCAATCATAAAATTAAAGCCTGAATGGCATTCGGATGAACTAAGCAAGGGTTCTATTAAAGTTGTAATGACAACATCTTCTTCAGATGGTAGCTTGATTGCTCAACATCATACAACAAAGGAACAAAGAAGGATGTTAGCTGATCGTATGAAGAATCCGGATGATGAACTGAAGCTTGTTATTGTAAGGGATATGTGGCTTACCGGTTTTGATGCTCCTTGTCTGCATACGCTTTATATAGATAAGCCTATGAAAGGTCATAATCTGATGCAGGCTATAGCAAGGGTTAACAGGGTTTATAAAGATAAACCGGGTGGACTGATCGTGGATTATCTTGGAATAGCTGCAGAACTGAAAGAGGCTCTTTCGTTTTATTCTGATTCGGGTGGTAAGGGAGATCCTACTCTTGCTCAGGAACAGGCTGTTGATCTGATGCTTGAGAAGTTGGAGGTCGTATCGCAAATGTTTCATGAGTTTGAATATGAGAACTATTTTGATGCGGATACATCTTCTAAACTGTCTATGATTTTGGCT
>DATGMV010000432.1:0-5479 GCA_035307185.1 Fermentimonas sp.
TAGCTTCTCCGTCTTTCACTTTTAAAATGGCGAGATAAGATCCTTCTCCGAGTTTGTTGTCTTGGTTATAATGAAGAGTAATAAATTGCTGATTGTCGCTTCCAGAGGAGTTGTCATCATCCGATGAGCATGAATTCAATAACAACGCTAAGGTTAGTATTGATAATAGGAAAGAGGTTTTCATAATTATTTGGTTTTAGATTAAATGCTGTTTTTTTTATCTGTTGATTTGCAATAATTCGCAAAACTTATATGCGTAAAATTACCGCTTTCGGTGCTGGTGTGTATGTGCGGATTGTAAAAAAGAGTGTTGAAATCGTACAATTTTACTCACGGGACATATATCACCAAGAACTAACTCGTCACTCTATTTGTGTAAAATGTAGTTTGATTTTTGATGTAAAATTTAGAGTGGAAACGAGCGCACTCATTTCCACTCATTGTTGTTTATTCATAGTTAAATTGAAGTACAATTTTGACATTTTCGCTTGAAAAGTCTGTATGCGTATAATTGCGAATAGGAGTGTCTGTTACATTTCCATCCACATCTAAGTTTGTCACTTTTTCTGTGTGCGCTATCTTTTCAAGCACATATTGTGTATGCTCTGTACCTGTCGTTTCATATTCATAGGCTTTCCCTCTTACTGCTCCTTCATATTTTATTTGTTCAAAATTAAGTACATCTTTTACAATTAATATTTGAAAGTCTTCCGTCTCTTTCCATTTATGCTGCGGATGTTCATTCTTCTCTTCATCTGTGTAGGCACCCCAAATATGATCTGTATTTGTTAATTGCTCAATATGCACTCTGCCGGTATAAAAGTTGTAGAAGATCGTCTGTTTTTTATCTATTTTTTGGATTGATGATGGTAAATATGGGCCACTTTTAGCTGTTAGTGTTTCACTCATTGAGACTTCAATGGCTATGGTTGTATCATTTACCATTGACTTATTTCTGTCGTAGCTTATTAAAGACCAGTTTAAACTTGGTACAGAGGATAAAACAGCACCTAAGTTGTTGTTTCCACTTATAATGAAGGAGCAGGTAGTGCCATCATCAAAATGATGAATATACTTATCACTAACATTGGCATATATAAGATCATTTAGGTTAATAATAGGATTTGCTATCAATTCAAAATCTGCATCAAAGTCGCTTATGGGATTTACTACGCTTGGGCATCTTCTATTAACAAATAGCAAAAAGGCGCTATTTTGATATTTTTTACCTGCTTCTTCGCAGTTGGCATCTAATAAGATAGAGTAGGAGGTAGAATCAGAGATATCTTCAAAGACCATTTTTTTCTCCGCAAAGTCATATTTGCCATAATAAACTTTTTCATCTTCACTTCCTTCATCTTTTCTGTTGTAGGTAACCACAATAGGTTGTTTGAGCGTTTGGTTATTGAGTAATACAACTTTTGAGGCCAAGTAGGGGACTGTAAATTGCATCTCCTCTTTTTTTGATTCTATCTCCCCATCTTTAAAATTCCAAACGGCTTGTTGTGCAAATGTACCGTCGTTTTTTGCCCCTGAATTTTTTATGATAGGTGAATAGGGGTTTCCGCCATCTGTGTTTAGGATGGTAAATTTGGGGTTGGATCCTGTCATAAGATATCGCACAAAGCCATCATACTCCTTGCCAATGGTTGAAGAGAGTTGATTTTCTATTCGACTATCTATATATTTTCTCCAACTCCAATTGCTTCCTGCTGCCCAGCCTTTATGTTCAGTCAATAATTTTACGATGTCTAATTTGATCCCATTGCGGTAACTACGCATATAATGTAAAAATGAACTGGAGATGTTGGCATCTGCAGAGTTGATTGTAAATTTCTCTGCCAATGAGAATAGGGCTGAAGTTCCAGAGTCCCATGGTTTTGCAAGTAGGTCATAGATGGTGTTAAAATCTTTTATTTTTTCGATGCCCTTTTTTACATTTATCTCAGGTTCAGTCTCCTCAAGTTCATCTGCCGACCAGACCAATCGGTCGGCAAGTGGCGCATGTGCTTCAGCAAAGAAATAATTACCAGCTACTACATTAAAGTATTCTTGTTGTATATAGTGCATATATTCATGCGCTAAGGTGCGTTGCATCTCTTCTCTAACAAATGTTTTCTCAGAGTTGAGATAAAAGTATCCACCAGAATACCCACCTGCTGTTATATAACCATAAGCATCTCCACTACCTGTGATTTTATTTAAAGCTCCACTTCCTGTATTACTTACATAAACTGTAAATTTAGGAGGTGCTATAAGACGAGTAAGTCCTGCATCTTCAAATGCCACTATAATTTGGCGCATATACTCTGCTACATCTTGAACCATATATGGAGTTCCATCTTGATCTGGATCAATATTGGTAGTATGCCATGGTTTAGCAGGTTTATTGTTGATATTTCTTCTCTTATATGCAAGATAGCTGAGGTGTTCTGACGAATTTTTTTCATATTTATAAATTACTTGCACTTTATCATTTTCATGTCGGTGAGTGTACCAACCATGATTAATTTCATACCAACTTAGCTTTGTTAGATGGTGAGTTCTAAAATAAATATCATCTTCTAATAGTGTTATTCCACCTTCGTTATAGGGAACCCATTCTTGTGCTATATCGTCAAAATAGATAGGTCTGTAGTTGGGTATATCCATTGCATCGATGTTTGGAATCTTAATGTTTTTTAGTCGGATCTCTATGGGCAGATCAAAGATAGAGCCGAAGCTTACAGTCACATCGTAAACAGAGCCCATACGTATTCCTTCAGGTGCAACTGGCGGGTTCTCCAGTTTTGTTATCGTTAAATTAAAATTACCTTCATGTAGCCCTTTGGGAAGAGTCACCTCGATGCTGTCAACCGATACTGTATAAGGCTCTTCATCTGTATTTACAATATCATCAAACAACACTTGACCAAAGGGCATTACTTTAATAGCCTCACTTATAAGTGGATCGCAACTCCCCTCGGTAAGTACGCAGCGATAAAAAGCAGTTGCCGTGGGTTCTAATATTAACTCTTGAGCACTTTGTGAAACTATATTGTTATATAGTTCAACCTCATCCATTTGCGGAGCGATATCCTGCCATTTATTTCCATCTACAGAAGCTTGCCACTTAATTTCTCCTCTGGTTTTGAATGGAGATGTCAATACAATTTTTTTATCTGTTACTGTACTATTATTTATCTGATCGGATGATACAATAAAGCTTTCAGGATGTTTTGCTTCCAATTGCTCATCTTCACTCATTGCTTGAATGGTGAGTGGTTCTGTATTTAAAATAGAGAGCATTGAATATTTCGTATTCGGCTCATAATCGTAATCAAAATAATATTTCGAAATGCTATCATTAAATATCTTGCAGTAATAGACCTCTTTCTCATTTTCATCAAGTGAAACTGTGAGAGTGGGACTTATAGTGTAATTCACTTTTGTTAAATGATCTTTATAATCGACATCAATACTCTCGGGATATTTAAACCAGTAATATTCGTTGTAAGGATGTGATAGGTTGGTTATATCTCTAATATCTATAGTGATGGTTTCATTCGGTACAACTTTGAGTATAGCATCTTTTAGCTGTACAGGTTTTTGCTTATTAATAGAACTGTGAAAAATATCATTTTTTGGTACGTTTTTATAGAGAAGTCTATTGTTGTAAATTTTTACGTTAGCTTTCACATTTAGGAGAGATGCAGGAACGTCTCCTTCTATTTCATTCTCAGCCAAATTGATATTATTAGGTATTTTGAATGAACTAAAGCTTGCAGGTAATTTATTTATTTTATTAAAGCTAAAATCTACCTCTTCTAAATTGAGAAGGTAACAGAGCTCTTCTGGAAATTCAGAAATTTGATTATATGACAGATTAATTTTTTCGAGTTTGCGCCAAGCCCCAAAATTAGGAGGCAGTTTTTCTATTTTATTATTGTGTGCATAGAAATTACGCATATCGTTTAATTGCACCAATGAATCGGGAAGAGTGGTAAATTGATTGTAACTAAGGTCAAGACTCTTAATTTTATTGAGGCGTCCTATTTCATTCGGAAGTGAAGTGAGTTTGTTTGAGTCCAGTCCCAAAAATGTTATCTTGGTTAGATTTCCAATAGATGAAGGCACTTCTCCTTCTAATTGATTGTATGATAATCCTAAAGATTCTAAGTTTTTTAAATCTCCTATAAAAGCAGGAATTTCTCCACTTAGTTGATTACTGACGAGACTTATATCCTTAAGGTTTGGTATATTAACAATAGAAGAGGGTAGGTTGCCTGATATCTGGTTGTTGCTTAGCGAAATGGTGATCAAACTTTCTGATTCTCCTATACTTTCAGGAATGGAGCCAGAAATTTTATTCTCATCGAGATATAAATGTTTCAGACTCTTCATTTGTCCAATAGCATCTGGGATATTCCCAGCAAGCTTATTTTCACGTAGGTTTAAGTTTTCAAGACTATGCATTTGGCTAATACTTTCTGGTATAGTACCAGTTAGGTCATTGCCATATAACTCTATTTCTCTTATGTTTACTAAGGCTCCAATCTCGTCAGGAATTGAACCTTGCAAGCACTCTTTTATTGTAAGTGTTTTTAGCTGTTGCATTTCTGCAATTTCAGGAGGAAGTTCAATCTTTTCTACTGTACTTCCGTATGCGGCTTCAAGAAAAAGCTCTTGTAAATTGGGCATTTGAAATAATGAAGAAGGAATGGTGCCATGTAGTACTGCGGATAAGTTTAGATCCTTTAACTCTGAAAGTTGTGTAATGGCATGAGGGAAATCTCCCTCGTTTTTATAATCTAACTTGTTTATTCTAAGTTCAGTTACACGGCCATTCATAATAGTTACTCCCGGTAACTTGTGGAAATCTTGTGTCATATCCCAACCTAAGGAGTTGTTAAAACTCTCATTAATAGCTACAAGTGCCAGGGAGTCTTGTTCGTTTAATGAGAAACGAGTGGGAGATATATATAAAGCTCTGGCTATATTGCTACTATATTTACGAACTCCTGCTATTATTGGGTTGGTATAGCTGTTAAGTAGAAAATATCCATTGTAGCTGCCTCCCCAACCAAAATTAATGTGAAAGCGTCCTTCAGCATCCAGTCCATCTACTACTACAGCATGTCCAGGGCCATACACTTCATAAGGATTAATTCCCAAATATACTGGGCGGTTATGCTCCAATTCATTTTGGAGATATTTAGTATCATTGTAGCCTTCGTAAACATGGTAATTATAGTGGTTTTGTAGGGCTTCATGATAATCGTGTGTCATAGGAGCACTTTCTAAATTTCCATCATTACAATAACCCATGTCCATCGCTATTCCAACATGGTACGAGAGTAATTTATAATCATCTCCTGTCATGTTTTCCCAATCGAGATAAAAGTCTTCAAAATCGGCACAAATCTCTCCAAATTCTGGGTGAATATAACAATGAGAACCCACCCCTCGTTCTGGATATTGATGATAGGCCATAATTTGT
>DATGMV010000433.1:0-6629 GCA_035307185.1 Fermentimonas sp.
ATTAGACAAAGTTAAAGTTTTTTTCTCAATCGTGCCACAGGAATATTCAATTGCTCTCGATATTTTGCAACAGTACGACGGGCAATAACATATCCTTTTTTATTCAGCACATCTGTTAACTGCTCGTCTGTCAGAGGTTTAGACGGATCTTCACTCTCCACACTCTCCTTTAAAATTAATTTCACCTCTCTTGAAGAAATATCCTCTCCATCTGTGGTTTGCATAGCCTCTGAGAAGAAAAATTTTAGTGGATAAATACCACTGTTAGTTTGTACATACTTGCTATTGCTCACACGCGAGACTGTAGAAATATCAAAGCCTGTAATATTTGCTACATCTTTTAGAATCATTGGTTTGAGCATTGTCTCATCTTCTGTCAGGAAAAAATCGTACTGTATAGAAACAATTGCTTCCATGGTTTTCTGCAATGTGTTTTGCCTCTGCTTTACTGCATCAATAAACCATTTTGCCGAGTCAACCTTCTGCTTCATAAACATCATTGCCTGCTTGTCGTCTGCCGACATACCCGATTTATTGTCAACAAAACCTTTTATCATTTCAGAGAAATTTCGGTTTAGTTGCAAGCTTGGGATATTACTGTTATTAAGATGTATAGTAACTTCGTTATTGTAAGAATCAACTATGAAATCGGGTGTAATATTATTCATCGCTGTTTGAATAGTACCACCCAAAGTATTGCCGGGCTTAGGATTCAAAGAGATAATTTCTCCTATCACACGTTTTAAATCCTCTTGTGTAATATTCATATGACGAATAATCTTATCGTAATGCTTTTTAGAGAATTCATCAAAATAGTTAGAAATGACCTGTATGGCAAGAATAATATCTTCTGTTCTTTTCTCTCTTTTTAGCTGAATCAATAAGCACTCTTTCAAATCGCGCGCACCAACACCGGCAGGATCTAAATCCTGTATTTCATACAACATATCTTCGAGTTGCAGTGGAGTAACATCCATCTGTTGTTGAAAAAGCAAATCGTTAGAAATCGACTGTAAATCGCGCTGTAGGTATCCGTTCTCATCAATATTGCCAATCAAATATTCGGCAATTACCTGCTTATCTTCACTCAAATTCAATAATCCAACCTGCTCTAAAAGAAAGTCGTGAAGCGATTTATCGTCGTAATAACTAAATTCAATAAAATCAGGTTCGCTCTTTGCTGCCGATCTGTTTATTCTGTAATCGGGCACATCATCTTCAGAAATATAATCACCCAAAATTATATCTTCCTGAGATAGGTCATTTTTTGAGTTATTATCATAATCATCACCCTCTTTTGTTTGATCTAAGTCCGCAGTTTCTATAGCAGGGTTCTCTTCTAACTCCTGCTTAATACGCTCCTCTACCTCCACATTATTCAGTTCAATTAGCTTAATTACCTGCATCTGTAGAGGTGAAAGCCGTTGTAACTGTTTAAGTTCCTGTTGCTGTTTTAAGGCCATCTAAGAAAAATATATATAGTTATGTTGGCAAAGATAAATAAATTTAAGATTTCTAACACATAGAATCGTCATAGCCTGCTTTGCATGTTAATGGGGCAAGAGCAAAAGCGTCATATTCATCATATGCCGGTCCCGGTTTCCCATTTATTACAACTATACGATCTAAACGCACCTTTTCTCCATTTTCAAAAAAAATAAATGAGCCTTCATCTTTCACATCCTCAATCTTAACAATCTTTCCGTTTGACTCTTCCAGTTCCGGCTCCTCTGAAAATGAGAAATAAATAACTCTCGAATTATCATTTGCCATCTCCTTCTCAATAATATCAGTGTAATCAGGATCTATCGGCATATATTTTGGTCTCATATTTTCAACATTAATCATATATATAAAACAATTACTTATTCGTTAGGTTCAATATGCCCGAAAACATTAAAAAGTGGGCTGTTTGCATAGAATTAAAACTTTTTATTACCTTTGAAAATCTAAACAAACTATTTATTTATGGTATTCAAGTTTCATATTATATCAGATGAAGTAGACAACTTCAAGAGAGAAATTAAAATAGATGCCGATGCAACATTTTTAGATTTTTATGGCATAATAATAGATTGCACCGGATTTAGTGATAAAGAGATGGCTTCGTTTATCTTGACTGACGAAAAGTGGCGTAAAAAACAGGAGATAACATTAGTTGAGATGGATACCGACTCTGATGTGGACTCGCTTGTTATGGAGGAGTGTGTTTTGAACGATTTTTTAGAAGACGAAAAACAGAAATTACTGTTCGAGTTTGACTACCTCAATGAGCGCTCACTATTTATAGAATTAGCTGAAATCATTCCGGGCAAAAATCTCAAAAAACCTTTGTGTTCAATTTCTGAAGGTGAAGCACCCATGCAGACAATAACGCCAGATGATGAGAAACCCGAAAAAGCAGGTGAAGATCTTGGTGAGTCGTTTTTTGGCGATGAGAGTTTTGATATTGAGGAGCTTGATAAAGAAGGATACGATGGTTTAGATGATTTAGAAGATATTCCGGCAGACTCTGATTCTATCGACTTATACTAATTTTTAATGAAAACACTACTTGTTCTGCTCGGTCCCACCGGAGTAGGAAAAACTGAGTGGAGTATACGGGTAGCCGAACAGTTGGGGTGCCCCATAATTTCGGCAGATTCAAGACAGATTTATAAAGGAATGGCAATTGGTACGGCTGCTCCCGACGAAGAGCAGTTGAAACGTGTGCAACACTATTTTATAGGTAAGCTTCTGCCCGAAGACTATTACAGCGCCAGTGAGTTTGAATTGGACGTTTTGCAACTATTGCAGGAATTACACAAAAAGCACAACACCATTGTAATGGTAGGTGGCTCAATGATGTATATTGATGCCGTTTGCAAAGGTATTGACGATATTCCAACTATAGACGATAAACTGCGTGCGGATTTAAAAGAGTTATACGATAAGGAGGGATTAGATCCCATACGAAGACAACTTAAAATTCTTGATCCCGTTTTTTATGATGAAGTAGATCTCAAGAATCCAAAACGTGTTATTCATGCTTTAGAAATTTGTTTAATGTCGGGAAAGCCATATTCATCCCTCAGAACAAATCCAAATAAAAAACGCCCATTTAAAATTATTAAAGTGGGTTTTAATCGCAATCGCCAAGAGTTGTATGATCGTATAAATATGAGAGTAGATATGATGATTGAAGATGGATTAATAGAGGAGGCGAGGAGCTTCTACCCCAAGCGTCATCTCAACTCACTAAATACTGTTGGATATAAAGAACTCTTTGAGTATTTTGACGGAAACCATACTCTTGATTTTGCCATAGAAAAAATAAAACAGCACTCGCGTAACTATGCCAGAAAGCAACTTAGTTGGTTTAGAAGGGATAAAGAGGTAAATTGGATAAACCTTTCGGAGGAAAGTGATAATGTAGTGAGAAAAATTGTAGCTTTTTGAATTTTTTGCCCACTTGTATTGGTTCTTAAAGAAAATTGTACTACTTTTGCATCACTTTTTCGGGAAACAAACAAATTCTTCCTTAGCTCAGTTGGTTAGAGCATCTGACTGTTAATCAGAGGGTCCTTGGTTCAAGTCCAAGAGGAAGAGCAAAAAAAACGAGTCAAACGGCTCGTTTTTTTTTGTTTAAAACAATCTTAAGAACTTTCATGTTAAAACATTATTGAATAAGTTGCCGTATCAACTTTAATTTAAATTTCCCAATTGTAAAGTAAACAAGTTTTTAAAAATCAAAAAATGAAGAAAGTACTTATTGCTTATCGTTTAAAAGAGGAAGGATTAAAAGAATTAGAAGGAAAGTATGATGTAACTAAGCCGGTTGACAAATCATTCTTTTCAAAAGAAGAGGTTATGCAAATGATTCCTGAATTTGAAGTTTTTGTACCTAACTTTAGTTTTTATACCGACAAAGATATAATTGACAGAGGCAAGAAACTCGAGCTGATTTCTAATTACGGCGTTGGTTACAATAATATTGATGTTGATTATGCAACCAAAAAAGGGGTAGCTGTAACTAATATTCCTAATTCAACCCGTGAGCCTACTGCCGAACTTGCCTTTGCACTTCTATTAGGTGCAGCACGCCGTATTGGATACTACGATCGAAAGCTTCGCACTCCCGAAGGTGTAAGTTGGGGTGTATATGCCGATAGCGGGGTGCCTGTGTATGGTAAAACACTTGGTATTATAGGAATGGGAAGAATTGGTCAGTCATTAGCACGCCGTGCAGTAGCATCAGGCATGAGCATTATATATCACAACAGAACACGCCTTGATGAGTCGATAGAGAATTTGTATAGTGCTAAATATGTTTCACTGGAGGAGCTGCTAAAGAGTGCCGACTTTATATCTCTAAATGCTCCTTCTACTCCTGAGACATTCAAAATGATAGGTGAAAAAGAATTTAACATGATGAAGGATACTGCAATCTTTATAAATACTGCACGTGGCAATATGGTAGATGAAAAAGCATTGGCTGCTGCTTTAAAAGAAAACAAGATTTGGGCCGCCGGTATTGATGTATTCGAAAATGAACCACATATACTACCGGAACTGCTTGAGTTAGATAACGTATTGCTTGCTCCTCATGCAGGCACAAAAACTATTGAAGACAGAATAAATATGTCAATAGAAATGTGTCAGAATATAGTTGGCTTTTACGAAAATAGTTATCCCGTCTCTAAAGTAAACTAAATGCTTCCCTAAACATTATAAACATAATACCAACTCCTAAGATAACTTATACATACCTTATACATAGCTCGTAAATATATAAGCTATGTAAAGGGTGTGTATAAGGAAAATCGGGAGTTGGTATAGTTTAGTATTTGCGACTATTTCACTTTCTCAAAAACATAAAGTTCACGAACCTCCTTAGTATAACCTTCGGCTTCGATAGGACCTTGCGACATACCAAGAACAATTGTAGTTCCACGGTTATTCAATACTACTAAGTCGTCATTTGTAGGATCTATTGCAAGACCTTCAATCTCACCTGTACGACGGAAGTCGTTCATTTCACGAAACAGTTCAACTCTGCCTTGTTGTGCACCACCGGCAATTTTGCCTGTGCGCATTACAGGCTTACCATCCTTGCTAAGTTTAACACTAAATGGTGTTTCTTTAACTACTTCTGTACCTTCTTTCAGTCCGGTGAAGTGAACAGCAGATATATCAATAATATAAATATTGTCGGGTATATTATACATAGACTCTCCATCATCAGCAGTGATAAGCATTTTACCATCAGCTATAAAAGCTCCTTGTGCCCAATAAGGTGTTGGCTGGCACTGCATTTTAGTGTAGTACTGACCGGTTTCTAAGCTGTAGCAATAGGCATAGCGACTATCAACCCAATCGGTCATCCAAACCATGTTCTTCTCACGATCGACAGCAATGCCGGAAACTTCTACCTGTCCCGATTCCGGAGACCATGGCAAATCACGTTTCCACTGCAATGTTTCTGCATCGTAAACAGAAATGGCAATATTGTAGCCACGACCATATTCAAACTTCTCTAGTCCGGTATATATCTCACCATTAAAAACATCAATATCACCAAAGTGATTCGCTTTTTCCGGATCTTGAAATGGTTGATCGTTTCTCATCAAAAGATTACCTTCCTTGTCATATTTTAAAAGAGCCGTAGTGTTAGAAACATAGTAATAGTTTTCATCAATTGCAATACCTTGGCGTCCTTCCACCGGAATAACTTTTTTCAATCGATACTCAGTTCCCAAATGCTGTGCACTTACTGTTATACCCAAAAAGAGTAATACTAAACTAAAAATTAACTTTTTCATACTATTGAAATTTCAGTGTTTAAAAATAGAATATGTGAATTTGAATATTAGAATTTAAATAGAGTCATTATTTGTACCTGATGATCGGTATCAAAACCTAATGCTTCTGCAGCCTTGTCTGAATACATTTTATGATTATAATTGGCTTGCAGCTTAAAATTGTTAGTAAAGTGATAAGTGACGCCCAAGAGTATACGATTGTAGTTGTTACCTGTTGTATCGTATTCTGCATCCTCGTACATATCCCAACGTACCATAGGCAGCCATTTACCGGCACGCCAGCCTGCAAGAACGTATGCAGCAGTTTCGTCAAGCTTGGTGTTTGAATCACTTTTGAGTTTTCCAAATTCTGTGCGCAGTGTTAATCCTTCGGGATTATTGTACCATGCTCCAATAATAAAGCGATTCATTGGTTGGAATCTACCATTTTCGTTAGCATATTCTCCCCAGTTGTAAGCCCCCTTGATCATCAAATGCTTAATTGGACGTATGCTCAATGATGCCATTAGATCCTTTGAAGTGTTATTGTCATCTTTCATAGGAAGCTGACCGTTTGTAAGTGCTACATTATAGCTCAAGTAGTTGAAGCCCTCTTTTGAAGGAATAAGAGCTATAATAGTTTGAGCTTTAGCAATTTTGGACTTTCAAGTTTTGGAAAGGGTTATAATTGGCTGAATAATGGCTCTGCTTCTGCTACTTTTGATATCGCTGCCAAAAGCTTTGTAGATGCCAAAGGAGGAACGGAATTGGGCTTTTATCCAAGTGAAAGTGTGTTTATTATTCCGGCTGGGGGATCGAAGAGATTTTATAGATGGATTGTGCCGGGTG
>DATGMV010000434.1:0-2490 GCA_035307185.1 Fermentimonas sp.
GATCAATATGAAGTATGGGATAAAATGGAGGTAGCTTATTATCAAGGGGGAGATGCATTCTATAAACTATATCATTCAGACGATCCCCAAGATAATGAACTATACATGAAACTGGCTAAAATCATTGCTAACAGGCAGAAAAATTGATATCATTGCACACCCAATGCGTGATATATAATTATTAATAAGTCAGAAAATACTTACTATTATATGATTTCAATTTACCTGCGTCTTCTGCTCCTATTTTCCGTTATTCATATTCATACTGAGACATTCGGTAATCAGACAGAAGCATCTTTTAAATCAAGTAGCTCTAATTCGATATTTCCTGCTCCCCGAAGAGGTTATCGTCAGGCACCTGTATTGGATTTGGTATTGATTTATCAAGGTGGCCTGCAACGGATGGATTGGACACCCGGTGAGATGATGCCTTATGTGGTTCATACCAATCAATCTAATGAGAAAGAGTGGTTCTTCGATGGCTTCCTATTCCTTGAATTCCAAGATGGAGCAGGATATAACTTCAACCCTGGCTATTCAGGAAATAAAGAAGCACGAAAACAAGAATGGGAGTGGCTGTCTGACCGTCTTTTCGAGGATGGTAAAGCTATGAAAGCATTAAATCAATGTGTAGCTGAAGCAAAAGAGGAGTTGGGAGAACCGTCCTTCAGGCATAAAGTGGTGGTGGGGCTACCCGAACCTTTTGTAGACCAAAAAGATTGGGGTAAAATTAACGGAAGGGAGCTTGACTTTGCAAAACGAGAGGATCGAATAGATGCTTGCCTTTGGTACATTGACTTGATCCGTGAGAAGTTTCAGGAAAGTGATCTACAACATCTCGATCTTGAAGGTTTTTATTGGGTAAGTGAGCAGATGAGTACAAACGATTTCATCACCGTTGAAATAGGGGATCAAATCAGATCGAAGGGGCAAAGATTTTACTGGATACCCTATTACATGTCAAACGGTTTTAGCCAATGGCAAGATTACGGCTTTGATATGGCCTACCTTCAACCAAATTATTTTTTCGACAAGAAAATTGGAGAGGAAAGAGTACTAAACGCATGTGAACTGGCATTCACTCACAATATGGGGTTAGAAATGGAGTTCGACTCTCGTGCATTGCATAACAGCAAAGTGAACCACAGAGACAGGTTAATCAATTACATCAACACTTTTAAGGAAGAAGATGTATTTAAAAATTCTTCCATTGCATATTATGAAGGGGGAGGTGGTATGTATCAGTTTTCGCAGTCATCTGACCCGAGAGACAAGGAGTTGATGGACAAACTGCATTTACTGGTAATAGATAGAAGAAAACGAATGGTGGAAAGCTTAGTTTATGAGCAAAACTTTGTAGAAGACAAAAACATTGATGAAGAAGTTTGTACAATTGATGGGAATACAGGTAATATTGAGTTCACTGAAAATGGGCTTATAGTTTCTACAGGTGGTAACACAACCAGTATCCAAACTCAAGGGAAACTGGACATGCAATATGGGAGAGTTGAACTAACTGCTAAGATTTTATCTAGCAACAACGATGTTCAAATAAAGGTTCGCCTGTTGCCATCAGCGGAAAAGTTGGGTGGTTGGCCTGCAAGTGGTGAATTATTCCTCCTGAGTTTCGACGGCAATAATTCCGGCAGAGCGAGAGTAGGGGCAAACACCTACGAGATGAATGAAATCAACGGGAAGATCCGTGAGTCTTCACTAAATTGGGGATCTGGATACAATCAGTTCCATACATACGTGTGTGAATGGGAAGAAAAAAAAATAACGTTCTACATAGATGGAATGAAGGTGAATATACAGGAAGATCTTTTCGATAAAAAATATTCCAATTATCCTAATTTCTGGCCATTCAACGAAATGTTTTACTTAGATATAAGCGTCACTTCCAACAGCAACGAGCCGATTCTGTTGATAGAGTCAATAAAAATAAACAGATAGTCTAATATGAATACATCAATACAAAAAGAACATAAATGGGAAAGTGCAATAATAGAACACTTCAAAATGGTTAAATTGAAGACTATAGGTCTATTAATTATATTAATGCTATTTATAGCAGGATCTATGAGGGTAAGTGCAAACGAAATGAATAAAGTGAAAAATAAAGAAACGAGGATTATTGTAATCTGTGCCCATCCGGATGATGCGGAGTTAACTACAGGCGGTACCTCCATCCTACTCTCAAAGCTTGGGTATAAAATTAAATTCGTTTCGCTCACGAACGGCAACAAGGGGCATCATGAGGGAACAAAAAATGAGATAGCTTGCAGAAGGTATAAAGAGACACAAGAAGTGGCGAATAGATTAGGATGTGAATATGAAGTACTCAACAATGAAGATGGTGAACTCGAGGCAACTCTGAAAAACCGTATGGATATCATTCGGTTGATCCGTGAGTGGAAAGCCGATATAGTAATAACCCACCCCCCTTACGACTATCACCCTGACCATCGGAATACCTCGCTGTTGGTACAG
>DATGMV010000435.1:0-2816 GCA_035307185.1 Fermentimonas sp.
AGTGAAGAAGATGAGGAAATATATCTGCAGAGGTGGAAAGAGTATTTACAGAGTAATAAAACGATAACTAAATTTGTACCGGCGTCGGGTGCAGCAAGTCGTATGTTTAAAGATTTGTATAGTTTTTACAGCTCAGAAGATAAATACCCCACAACTGAATTTGTAAAAGTGTTTTTTGAACGAATTAAAGAGTTCCCATTTATTGCATCACTCGAAAATTCATGTGAAAAGATTTATAGCAAATCGATTAACGATTTGTATACTGAGGAAAGATATAAGGATATTCTGCACGCTCTTCTTTCGTCAGAAGGGATGGATTATGGTAGTATGCCAAAAGGCCTATTACTTTTCCATCATTACCCCGAAGGAAATCGTACTCCTGTAGGAGAGCATCTTACCGAAGGAGCCCTTTATGCCAAAAATGCAGATAACATTGTAAATATTCATTTCACTGTATCAAAGGAGCACCTTGAGATGTTTGAATTATTGATTGCAGCCAGAAAACTGAATTACGAACTTAAGCTTGGTGTTAAGTTCTCAGTTTCTTTTAGTGTTCAGAAATCTTCAACAGATACAATAGCTGTGGATATGAATAACAAACCTTTTAGGGATGATGATGGTACACTTCTTTTCCGTCCGGGAGGACATGGAGCCCTAATAGAAAATTTAAATGATATAGACTCGGATATTATTTTTATAAAGAATATAGATAATGTTGTACCCGACAGACTTAAAGATAACGAAGCACATTATAAAGAATTGCTTGCAGGTGTATTAATTTCTATGCAACAAAGGGCTCATGAGTATCTTGTTAAATTACATTCCGGCAATTACTCTCAGTTAGATCTTCAAGAGATGCTTGATTTTACTGAGAAGGAGTTGTCTATTAAGCATTCGGGCAATTTTACTACTGATGATGAATTAAAGGATTATCTTATTCGAAAGCTCGATAGACCATTTCGAGTATGTGGAATGGTTAAAAATGAGGGTGAGCCCGGCGGTGGTCCGTTTATAGTAAAGAACCCCGACGGAACTGCTTCATTGCAGATTTTAGAAAGCTCACAAATTAATAAAAATGATTCAACTGCTATGGGTATTTTCAATAAAGGATCTCACTTTAATCCCGTAGATGTTGTGTGTGGTGTGAAATGTTATAAACACAATAAATTTGATTTGACAAAATTTGTTGATAAAAACACAGGTTTCATTTCTTATAAATCGAAGAGCGGAAAAGATCTTAAAGCTTTAGAATTGCCGGGTCTGTGGAACGGTGCAATGAGCGACTGGAATACGCTGTTTGTTGAAGTGCCTGTTTCAACGTTTAATCCTGTTAAAACTGTAAACGATCTACTGCGGCCTGAGCATCAATGATGTTTTTAAGATTAATATCAATTTCATTTTGCCTGTTATTTTTTGCCTCGTGTAATCAGGTTAAACTAAGTGATGCCAGAGATGAGTATGTTCGTGGCGATTATTATGCAGCAAGTGAAACATACAGAAAACTTTTTAGAGAAACTACAAATAAAGAAAATGCATACCGTGGTGTAATTGCCTATGAAATGGCAGAAGTGAACAGAAAAATTAATCGTACTTCACGTGCTTTATCAGGATATAGAAATGCAATAAGACATGGATACCCCGACACCCTTATGTATCTTAGATATGCACAGATGCTTCACAGAGAGGGAGAGTATCGTCAAGCTATAGATGCTTATCGAGAATTCCTTAAATTTAAGCCAAATAATTCTTTAGCAATTAATGGGAAAACCGGTGCGGAAATGTCATTATTTTGGCAAGACAATAGTACCGGTAGGTTTATTATTAAGCCTGTAGAGTTATTCAATTCTAACCAAAGTGAATTTAGCCCAATGCTGGCACAGAATGACAATGTACTTTATTTTACTTCCTCAAGAAAAGATGCAACAGGAGAGGTTGTAAGTCCTATTTCAGGGATGAAATACAATGATCTGTTTACTGTTGAAAAAAATGCAGCAGGCGAGTGGCAGAAACCAGTGATTTTATCGTCAGATATAAACACCGAGTTTGATGAGGGAACACCCTCTATTACCTCTAACGGAAGATATATGTTTTACACATATTGCAGTGCTAACTATAATAAGCCGGCATCACCTAAAATTTATTATTCGAGAAGGGTAAATGGAAAATGGACTGCCGGTAGAGAGTTTGTGATAGAAACGGATGATTCTCTTTCAGTCTTTGCACACCCCGCAGTTTCTCCTTCAGGGGAATACTTGTATTTTGTGTCTGATATGCCTGGAGGATATGGAGGTAAAGATATCTGGCGTGCAGAGCTAACGCTTAACTTTGATGTTGTTGCAATCGAAAATGCGGGACCAGTAATAAATAGTGCAGGTGATGAGATGTTTCCCTATGTAAGAAATGATTCCACAATTTATTTTTCTTCAGACGGTCATCCGGGGATGGGTGGGTTTGATATTTTTGAAGCCAAGTTGCTTTCCGACAATAAAGAGTGGAGGATTATGAATATGGAATCTCCAATAAACTCTTCTTATGACGACTTTGGGATAACTTTTGAAAAATTGGCAGATAGAGGTTTTTTTAGTTCAAATAGAGATGATATCCGCGGATACGACCATATTTACTCCTTTGACTCTCTATTAAACAGCATAAATGTAGAAGGTATTGTGGTAGATAGTGACGACGAATTAATTGCCAATGCAAACGTTTCTGTTGTGGGGAATGATGGGTCACAATATAATTTTAAGACAAGCAAAAATGGAGAGTATAATTTCAAAGCAAATTCAGGCATAGAATATCTTATTATGGCAAGTGCA
>DATGMV010000436.1:0-3920 GCA_035307185.1 Fermentimonas sp.
TAGATATACAAATGCATACAATAGTAATGAATTCAAATTAAAAGGTTATACCGATCATTCAGTGTCAATCTCAAAAGATTTCAAAACAAATTTCATAGCATATAAAGTAAGTCTTGAGGCACTAAACATAACAAATAAGAACTACGAAATAGTAAAAAACTATCCCATGCCGGGACGAACAATTAGAATTAATATAAATATGAATTTTTAAAACCAATCAAAATGAAAAAAATCTTCTATTATTTAGCTGTACTTACAACAGCTATTCTCATCTCGTGTGCAGAAAGCGATTCAAGCATTGAAATCAATCAGCCTAAAGAGGCTAAAACAGTTCTTGTACTCAACGAGGGCGCATACAATCAAAACAACAGTACATTAACAAAATACGATTTATCAACAGGTACAATATCAAGAGATTATTTCAAAATCAAAAATAACCGCGGACTTGGTGACTCCGGTAACGATATTATACTTTATGATTCAAAATTATTTGTCGTAGTAAGTGTTTCCGGTACTGTAGAGGTTATTGATGTTAAAACCGGTAAATCACTTAAGCAAATACCTATGAAGAGAGAAAATGGTGATAGCAAGGAACCTCGTCAGATCACAGCATATGATGGCAAGGTATATGTAACTTCATTCGACGACACAGTTACACGAATCGACGCAAATACATTAAATATAGATGCCACTATATCTGTAGGAATGGACCCTGAAGGAATTATCATAAACGATGGTAAAATGTATGTGGCAAACTCGGGCGGACTCAGTGGTTTTAATAATACACTTTCAGTTATAAATCTAACAAGTTTAGTACTAATAAAAGAAGTTGAAGTAGGAGTAAATCCTGTTAATTTGGATATTGACAGCAAAGGAAATATATACATAACAGCACTTGGTAATTATTTTGATAAACCTGCTGTATTTCAGAAATATAATCCAACTAATGGTACTGTTACAACAATAGAAGAGATATCCAATCCTGGTAGGTTTGTTATACATGACAATGTAGCATACATTGTTACAGGATCTTTTTCAGAACCAACATATAAAGTATTAATGTATGATTGTCTCAACGATAAAGTCATAACAGACGACTTTATAACCGACGGCACAGAAATAGAAATAATTCACTCTGTATCAGTAGATGAAACTACCGGAGACCTATTTATTATAGAATCAGATTACATCATTCCAGGTTCTGTTTACAGTTTCGATATTGATGGCAAACTAAAATACAGTATAGATGCAGTAGGTCTAAACCCCAATTCTGTTATTGTATTTTAAACAAAACTCCAAACACAAATTGTGTCTGGAGTCACTCTACTTATTATTTATTATTAAACAAAAGGCATTCCAAGCGATTGGCGTGCCTTTTACTTTTTTGTTTATTAATTAACTCAGAGGGCTACAAACCCAATAATCTGCAACATTACAATCAGCAATACCATAGCAAGCGGATAAGCTGATGCATATGTAAGATTTGGAACATTACTATCGGTCATAGAGCCCACAGCAGCTAAACCTGGAGTACTTGTCATCCCTCCTATAATGGTGCCAAGCAATTCCAAACCGTTAATTTTTAACACATACCTTCCTACAACACCTGCCAATATCATAGGCACAATAGTAATTACAACACCAATAAGAAAGTACAATAAACCATATGTCTGGAAGGTAGCAATAAGTGTAGCACCTGCCGAGGAGCCCACTTCGGCAAGAAATAACAATAATCCCAATTGTCGCAAGAGCTGATTTGAAGTATCAGACATAGTCCATAATATCGGTCCTGTTTTACCTATCTTACTCAACAAAAGAGCTACAATCAAAACCCCACCGGTTAATCCCAGAGAGAAAGAAAATGAATCAGAAAATGCAATTTGAATCTGCCCAACTAAAATACCCAACACAACCCCCATAGCAATAGGGAAAAAGTCGGTACTCGACAACTTCTTCGCATCATTACCCAAAAGCATACTCACCTCTCTCACATTATCTTGCTCTCCCACTACAACAAGCTTATCACCAAGTTTAATTTTTATATCAGGAGTAGGTGACAAATTAATACCACTTCGTCTTATATATGTTACATTACAGCCATACACCGATGTAAAGCTTAATGATCCCAATGTTTTCTCTACAATCTTTTTATTGGTCACCAATAACGACTCCGAAACATGGTTTTTCTCTACCGGCAAAACTATGTCTGTACGTTCACCTATAAGCAGTTCAAACTGACTTAAAGAATTTACTGTCCCCACCGCCTTAAGTAAATCTCCTTCAGCAATTCTTGTTTTTGCTTTTGCTATAGATATTTTCCCTTCATGCGAATGTCGAGATACTACAGCACCTGTCATTGTGCGTATCTGAAGATTAGCGAGTGTTTTACCAAAAACATTAGGATTTATAACTCTAAAAACAGCACTTTTTACTTCGGGATAAACAGCTCTTGACTCCTCTTCAATTCTCAAAGCCTCTTTATTCAGATCAACTTTAAACAACTTCGGAAACAGCTTAACAAAGATTATTACCCCTATTACGCTAAAAGGATAAGAAATACCATATGCAATAGAAACAATTGGAGAATCTGATAGGTCAGTTGCGGTAGCTAATGCCGGAGTACTACTGAGAGCCCCTGAAATAAGTCCAATTACCCCCTCTATCTCCACATCAAACAAATAGCCGAGTAAAAGGGCTACTCCTCCTGAGCTACCAATTATTATAGCTGATAGAATTAAAATATTTTTTCCGTTCTTTTTAAACGAATCAAAAAAACTGGGTCCCGACTGTATACCTATAGTAAAAATAAACAGAACAAGTCCGAAGTTACCAAGTGCTTTAGGTATAATAACGCCAAAATGTCCAAAGAGCATTGCTACAAATAGAATGGCAGAGGAATCCAGAGAAACACCTTTTATTTTTATGTTCCCAAGCAGAAAACCTAAAGTAATAATCAGAAATACCGAAAAGTATGAATTTTGAAATAACGCCTCAATCATTTAATTTTTCTTCTGAATAAGGTCTTACATACTCTTTTCTTTTCAGGTAAAATATTTCACTCTCATCTTTAGAGTCGCGCACAATTTCAAAAAGCTCGAACCCCTCTTTACTAAGCATATTAATCACCTCCATCATACCGTTGAAAGAAACAATTCTTCTCCTATTGTCAGTAATTTGGGGCGTCCTTCCACCTTGCCCCCAATCTATTCTCACAGTTATTTTAGAGCTTAATAATGGTCCCGAATCCGACCAAATTCTAATATAATCGGCATCTATTTCACTAATAGGAGTTTCATTTACATACTGAGCATTTGCAAACGAAAAAAAACCTACTGACAATAACGCCACGAAAAAAAGTTTTAGTTTCATAATTTCAGTTTTTAATAAAAATATTGTACAAGAAATTAGTCGAGTTTAAGCACTGCAAGGAATGCTTTTTGAGGTACTTCAACATTACCTACCTGTTTCATACGCTTCTTACCCTCCTTCTGCTTCTCAAGAAGCTTTCTTTTACGAGAAATATCACCACCATAACACTTGGCAGTCACGTCTTTTCGCACAGCCTTAACTGTTTCTCGAGCAATAATTTTCGCACCAACTGCAGCCTGAATAGCAATATCAAATTGCTGACGTGGAATTAGCTCTTTCAGTTTCTCGCACATCCTCCTTCCAAAAGCCTGAGCATTATCTATATGTGTAAGCGTAGACAAAGCATCAACTGGTTCACCATTCAATAAAATATCAAGGCGAACCAATTTAGATGGTCTGAAATCATGAATCTGATAATCAAAAGATGCATACCCCTTAGATATACTTTTTAGCTTATCATAGAAATCAATTACAATCTCACCAAGCGGAATATCGTATATGATTTCAATTCTGTTTCCAGAAATATAATTCTGTTTAATCAACTCACCACA
>DATGMV010000437.1:0-2967 GCA_035307185.1 Fermentimonas sp.
TCATGACGTCCCCCTTCGAAAGTAGTAGAAAGAAAAGTCTTAATAATTTCTTTCGCTTCCTCAATAGATACAAACCTTGCCGGTACACATACAACATTTGCATTATTATGTTGCCGAGCCAAAGCAGCGACTTCTTTATTCCAACAAAGGGCTGCGCGTACGCCTTGATGTTTATTGGCAGTTATTGCTACGCCGTTGCCACTACCACAGATTAAGATTCCGAATCCTTGTGCCTTGCTTTCTACAGCTTCCGCTAAAGGATGTGCAAAGTCTGGATAATCAACAGAAGCATCGCTATGTGTACCAAAGTCCTTTGAAGTATATCCTAGTTCGTGAATATAATTTTTTAAAGCCTCTTTATATTCATATCCTGCATGATCTGCACCTAACGCAATATTTTTTGAGGTTCCCATATTTTATGAATTAAAGAATTCTTTCTCGTTTTTTAATTTACGCTTCTGTACATTCTCAGAAACGATAATACTTATTTCATACAATAATAGTAATGGGAAAGTAACAGCCAACATCGTAATTACGTCTGGAGTAGGTGTTACAATTGCCGCAATAACTAAGATAACAATAAATGCATATCGTCGTGTAGAGCGCATAAACTGAGGGGTCATAATCCCAATTTTAGATAATATAAAGATAACAATCGGAAGTTCAAAAACGATACCCGTTCCCAATGAAATTGTAGCAATAGATGACAAATAAGAAGTAATAGTTATTTGGTTAGTAACTTCACTACTTACTTGAAAGTTTGCTAAAAAGTTTACTGATAGTGCTGAAATTATGAAATAACCAAACAATACTCCAATGGCAAAAAGCATACTTGCAAAGTATACAAACCCTTGAGCAGACTTACGTTCTATATCTGAGAGCGCTGGTTTAACAAAACGCCAAATCTCATATAGCATATAAGGAAAGCCAACCATTACACCAATTAGTAAAGATGAGTTTATTTGTAACGTAAACTGTCCGGCTAGTTCAGTATTAATAAGGTTAATAGGAATTTCTGTTACGCAAAAGTCAGCGCCTAAACTGAACTTGTCAGCTAATAGGCACATCATCCTATAAGTCCAGAAATTAGTTCTTAACGGCCCCATGATAAGATCATCAAAGATGAAATCATAGAAGATGAAAGCGAGGACCATAAAAAGAAAAACTGCAATAGCCACACGAATCAGATGCCATCGTAAGACCTCCAAATGTTCAAAGAAGGACATCTCGGCTTCCAGGTTTTTTCCCTTCTGCTTTATCGCATCTAATAATTTTTTACTGTTATTTTCGCTCATAATTGTTAAAAAGGTAAAATACCATTCTTTATTAATAGAATGGTATTTTAAAATTATTTATCATCTTAAATTATTATTCAGATAGATCAAAAGTTTCCATAAACTTAGTCGTAAAATTGCCTGCCCTGAAATTAGGATCTGCCATTAAACGTAAATGTAGTGGAATAGTAGTTTTAACTCCTTCAATTACAAATTCACTCAATGCGCGCTCCATTGTAGAAATGGCCTCTTCTCTGGTTTGTGCTGTACAGATTAATTTGGCAATCATTGAATCATAATATGGAGGAATGGTATAACCGGCATAAACATGCGTATCGACACGCACTCCATGTCCCCCAGGCGAATGAAAGTTAGTGATTGTCCCAGGTGAAGGTCTAAAATTATTAAAAGGATCTTCAGCATTAATTCTGCATTCTATAGCATGCATAGTAGGCTCATAATTATTTCCCGATATAGGAACTCCACTAGCTACCTTAATTTGTTCTTTTATTAAATCAAAGTTTATAACCTCCTCTGTTACAGGATGTTCCACTTGAATTCGTGTATTCATCTCCATGAAATAGAAGTTTCTATGTTTGTCAACCAAGAACTCAATAGTTCCCGCACCTTCATAATTCACAGCTTTTGCACCTAAAATAGCCGCATCACCCATTTTTTTTCTTAGTTCTGGCGTAATAAAAGGTGAAGGAGCTTCTTCAACTAGTTTTTGATGCCTTCTTTGTATCGAGCAATCCCGTTCAGATAAATGACAAACTGTCCCAAATTGGTCACCAACAATTTGTATCTCAATATGGCGTGGGTCCTCAATGTATTTCTCAAGGTAGAGACCGGCATTACCAAATGATGCTCCAGCTTCTTGTCTGGCAGAATCCCATGCATTATCAAATTCACTATCTTTCCAAACAATTCGCATTCCTTTTCCTCCACCACCTGCAGTAGCTTTTAGGATAATAGGGTAGCCAGTCTCATTGGCAATTTTTATACCTTCTTTTATATCTTTAATTAACCCCTTGGAGCCTGGTATGGTAGGAACACCTGCTTTCTGCATAGTTTCCTTTGCCGAAGCTTTGTCGCCCATCGCATTAATTTGCGAAGCAGTTGCTCCAATAAACTTGATGCCATAATCTTCGCATGTTGCAGAAAACTTGGCATTCTCGGATAAGAAACCATACCCTGGATGGATGGCATCAGCATTTGTTACTTCTGCAGCAGATAATATATTTGGGATATTTAAATAGGAGTCTTTGCTTGCTGGTGGTCCAATACAAACAGCTTCATCTGCAAAACGAACATGTAAACTATCCCGGTCAGCAGTAGAGTATACCGCTACGCTCTTTATACCCATCTCTCTACAAGTACGAATAATGCGCAATGCTATTTCACTACGATTAGCAATAAGTATCTTTTTAAACATAATAAATTTTATTTTGCTTTTAACAAACAGAAGTTAAAATATGATCTTCTTCAGGTTTAATGAATAGTGAAATACGGTTAGCTAGGATCTACCAAAAACAGAGGTTGATCATATTCGACAGGTTGTGCATTTTCAACCAAAACCTTCACTATTTTACCAGATACTTCTGATTCTATTTCGTTAAAAAGCTTCATTGCTTCAATAATACAAATTACTTGACCAGAAGAGACAGAATCTCCAACATTTACAAACAAAGGT
>DATGMV010000438.1:0-2701 GCA_035307185.1 Fermentimonas sp.
CAACGTTTCAAATAATTAACACAAAAATATCTGATTTATTGCTTATTTTGCCATGCAGTCTAACTGGTTTTTCAATTAGTGATATTATGAACAGAAAGCTATGTTGTCTGAAAATGAATAAAGTATGGGTAGAATAATTGCTTTAGCAAATCAGAAAGGAGGAGTGGGTAAGACAACCACTACCATTAATCTTGCGGCTTCTCTTGCTGCATTGGATAAAAAAGTTCTTGTTGTGGATGCCGATCCTCAGGCTAATGCATCTTCAGGACTTGGAATTGATATAAAAAATGTAGAACATACAATATATGAGGGCTTAATTGGTAATTGTAATTCTCAAGATGCCATAAAGCATACTCCATTTGATAATATTGATATTGTTCCATCTCATATCAATTTGGTTGGTGCAGAAGTTGAAATGGTTCAGATGGATAACAGGGAGAAAAGAATGCGAGAATTGCTACTACCCCAAAAAGAAAATTACGACTATATTCTGATTGATTGCTCTCCATCTTTAGGAATAATTACTGTGAATGCACTTACTGCAGCAGATTCAGTTATAATTCCGGTGCAATGCGAATACTTTGCGCTTGAGGGTTTAAGTAAGTTGCTTAATACTATAAAAATAATTAAGTCTAAATTAAACAAAGCACTTGAGATAGATGGATTTGTGCTTACTATGTATGATTCACGTTTACGCCTTCACAATCAGATATATGAAGAGGTAAAGCACCATTTCAAAGAGTTGGTTTTCACAACTGTTATTCAGCGAAATGTAACGCTAAGCGAGTCGCAGAGCTACGCTCAGCCCGCATTGATGTATGATGCAGGTTCACGGGGTGCAATAAACTACCTACAGCTTGCAAAGGAGCTAATAGAAAAAAAATCCTAACTTTGTAATTCTTAAGGAAAAGAATTGATTATGGCTAAAAAAAACGCATTGGGTAGAGGTTTGGATGCACTTATTACATTTAATGATGGTGACACTCAGGGCTCTTCATCAATAAGTGAGATAGAACTTAGTAAAATTGTACCTAACCCCGATCAGCCAAGGAGCACTTTTGATGAAGAGGCACTTAACGATTTGGCAGTCTCAATTAAATCTATCGGACTTGTTCAGCCAATTACTCTTAGAAAAATAAGTGAGGAAGTTTATGAAATAATTGCCGGTGAACGTAGGTTTAGAGCTTCGCAGATGGCGGGACTTACTGAGATTCCTGCATATATTAAAACTGTTGATGATGATGAAACAATGGAGATGGCGCTTATTGAGAATATACAGCGCGAAGATCTTAACTCCATTGAGATTGCACTTGCCTATCAGAAACTGATTAATACTCTTACTCTTACACAAGAACAGTTGAGTGAAAGGGTAGGTAAAAAAAGAGCTACAATAGCAAACTATCTGCGTCTGCTAAAACTACCTGCCGAGGTTCAAATGGGAGTTAAAGACAAGAAGATTGATATGGGGCACGCACGTGCATTGGTAACGATGAATGATCCTGTTGCACAGTTATCACTTTATAATTTGATCCTTAAGGAAGGTTTATCTGTTAGAAATGTTGAAGCAATAGTAAGAGAGGTGGGTGAAGGGAAATCAGTAGATGATTTTCTAAAAACTTCAGGTAGTAAAAGCAAACAGACTAAGTCTGCAAATAAGGAAAAGTTATCAGATGATTTCGTGGAACTCAAAAAACACCTCTCCTCATATTTTAGGACTGATGTTCAGTTTAGTTATAATAAACGAGGCAAAGGGAAGATTACAATTCCATTCAATTCATCAGAAGATCTGGAGAGGATCATTGTTATGTTCGATAAAATGAAACGAGCAGAAAAATTATAACAACATTAATCTATAGACAGTTTCAGGATGAGGATTGCCGGAATGCTTGTTTGTGTTTTTATTTTTACTGCTTCATATATAGAAGCTCAAAATCATCAATCACAGCAGTTAACATCTGTTGAGGTTGTGGAAGAAGACTCTGCAAGTTTATCTATTGAGGAAAAGGCTGATAGCATTTTTATTTCTACAACTTCTAACTCTTTCACCGCTCCTTCATATTTGTTTAAACCATCACCGCGAAAAGCAGTAATGTATTCTGCTATTTTTCCGGGATTAGGTCAAATATACAATCGGCAATACTGGAAATTGCCAATACTTTATGGCGGTTTTGTAGGATTTACCTATGCAATTACATGGAATAATGGTTATTACAGAGATTATCTAAATGGTTATCAAGATATAATGGATGATAACCCTGAGTCTAATAGCTGGCATGCTATGTTGCCTTATGGTATGGATCCTGAATCTATTGACAGACAGTGGTTCACCGACGTACTGAAGCAGAGAAAAGACTACTACAGATACTATAGAGATTTAAGTATAATAGGTACTTTTGCTCTTTATTTCCTGGCAATTGTGGATGCATATGTAGATTCACAGCTTTTTGATTTTGACATGAGTCCCGATCTGTCAATGCAAATTCAGCCAACATTATTAAAAGAAGATAGAACTAATTATATTGGGAGTTCATACGGATTACAGTGGAGTATAAGCTTCTAAGAATAATTGAAATCATATGATAAATAATATTTCAATTACAATGACTTTCATTTTAGGAAGTTTTGTATTAAATGCACAAAACATATCTTTAACAGATAATGATATTGTAGATGCTGTTGCAAAAGACACTATCACCGATAA
>DATGMV010000439.1:0-2001 GCA_035307185.1 Fermentimonas sp.
ATTTAATTTATAGCCTATTGAATTAAAGAAATATTTCGACAATATAGCTGTATTCTTTTTGTAGAATGAATTTATTTATTTTTCTTTGTTTGTATCATTTTAATGTTTTAACAAGTCACGCATTCTTAGCTTAATTTAAACTAAAAACATCTTATAATATCAATTTAAAATGGAAGATTTAAAAAAAGAGGGTGAGATTCAAATTGAACTAAGTGATGAAATTGCTCAAGGTACATACTCAAACCTGGCAGTAATATCACATTCATCCTCAGAGTTTGTAATAGATTTCATACGCATTGTTCCGGGTTTAGCCAAAGCTAAAGTAAAGTCGAGAATTATTCTCACTCCAGAGCATGCAAAACGTCTGTTAGATGCACTGAACGATAATATTGATAAATTTGAACAACATAACGGTAAAATACGCTCACAAAGTAACCCCGGTTTTTTACCTCCGATAGGTGGAATGGGGCAGGCTTAAGTAATTAATAATATTTTCATATGGATATTCTTTTAAACGCAGCAACAGTAAACTGGGCCAGAGGGCAATTCGCACTTACAGCGATGTATCACTGGATTTTTATACCGCTGACAATTGGACTGGCTCTCATCATGGCAATCATGGAAAGTATTTACGTGAGAACCGGTGATGAGAAATGGAAGAATGTTACCAAATTCTGGCAAAAGATTTTCGGGATAAACTTTGCAATTGGTATTGCAACAGGTATTATTTTGGAGTTTCAGTTTGGTAGCAACTGGTCTAACTACAGTTGGTTTGTAGGAGATATTTTTGGTGCTCCACTGGCAATTGAAGGTATTCTTGCCTTCTTCCTTGAAGCAACCTTTGTGACTATAATGTTTTTTGGTTGGAACAGGGTTTCTAAAGGGGCTCACTTACTTTCTACATGGATGGTGTTTTTAGGTACTGTATTATCGGCACTATGGATTTTGATTGCTAACGCATGGATGCAATATCCGGTAGGAATGGAATTCAATCCGGATACAGTGAGAAATGAAATGGTGGATTTTTGGGCTGTTGCACTTTCGCCGGTGGCTATAAATAAATTCCTTCATACGGTTTTTGCCTGTTTTGCTGTTGCTTCATCTTTTGTGGTAGGAGTTTCGAGTTGGTACTTGCTGAAAAAACGACATGTGGATTTTGCTCTTAAAAGTATTAAGATTTCATCTATTGTAGGGATTATTACTTTTCTTATGCTTGCTTATACCGGTGATGGTTCTGCATATCAGGTTTCTCAGAAACAGCCAATGAAGCTTGCAGCTATGGAAGGGTTGTATGAGGGTACGGAAGGGGCAGGACTTGTTGCAGTTGGCGTACTTAACCCCGCTAAGAAGGAGTTTGACGACGAGGTTGATCCCTACATTTTCAAGATTGAAATACCAAAGTTACTTTCGTTTCTTGGATATAGAGATTTTAATGCATTTGTTCCGGGAGTAAAAGATATTGTGGAAGGTGGTTACACATTGCCCGACGGTACAACGGCTCTTTCATTTGAAGAGAAGCAGGCAAAAGGGAAACTCGCTTTAGGGGCTCTTGCTGATTATCAGGCTGTAAGACAGAAGGAGAAAGAGGCAGCATTGGCGGGTAATAATGAAACTGCAAATGCATTGGCCGCTGAAGCTGCAGGTTACGAAACCATAATCAGAGAAAACTACGCATATTTTGGTTACGGGCATCTTGAAGAGGCTGAAGATATTATTCCACACGTTCCCATTACTTTCTATACTTTTCACTTGATGGTTATGATTGGAATGTATTTCATTCTTTTCTTCGCGATAGTTTTATATTTCCTTTATAAAAAGAGATTTCACAAGACAAAGTGGTTGTTGTACGTTTCGCTTTGGAGCATCCCTCTTACATATATTTCGGGACAAGCCGGTTGGATTGTGTCTGAAATGGGCAGACAACCGTGGACTATACAGGATATTCTGCCGGTAAATGCAGCGGTGTCGGGAGTGTCAACAGGACATGTTATTACATCCTTT
>DATGMV010000440.1:0-2639 GCA_035307185.1 Fermentimonas sp.
AAAGGTTACGAGGTAGTCACGGCAGGTGATGTAATAAACGACAAGTACGACCTAAACAGTTCGGGTAAATGTGTTATAACAATAGAGGGATCGGAGCTACCCCGCGGAGGAGGTGGCCCCAGATGTATGACTATGCCCCTATTGCGCTCTTAATAACTTAGTTTTAACTAACCTCAATAATCAGGTATTTTGTTAAACTCCAGAATCGTTGTGTATCTGTGATTATAAAAGTGAGATTGCCATCATCACCCTTTACGAACTCGTATGTACCATCGGGATGATTTGACCACAATTTACCATTTGAGGCATACAGAGGTATTTCTGTTACCTCTCTTATATCAATTTGGAGAAAATAGTCTTTATTGAATGTATCCTGCAATACACGTGTTGATCTTAAAAATCCTCCGGAGAGAATTTTCTGATCTTTCAACTCGTTTACAGTTCCGAATACATAAAAAGCAGTATTAATTGTTCTTTCCTGCTCTCTTATAGTAGCCGATTGTTGTTCTGCTTCAACTGCAAGAGATGTAATATCTTGCGAAAGTTGTGCAATTTGCTCATCCTTGGCTGCAAGCTCAGTTTGAAGAGCTGCAAGTCTGTTAGTGCTCTCCTGCATCTCGTTGTTGAGCCTGTTTATCGTGTTCTTCAGAGAGGTAATTTCTTTGTTACTTCCACTGTATTTTCTATTTAACTCAGCAAGCTGTTCCTTGTTTCGCTGTAGAATCTCATTTATCATTTTAAAATTATCATTCACTCGTTGTTTAGTATCCTGAGTCATTTCACCTTCCTGAGTAGATTGAGTTGAGATATATTTCTCAGCCTCTCTTATTTTCTCGAAATTTGCCTCTACTTCACTTATAACAGCCATCATTTCTGCTGCTTCGCCTTCATTACCTGCTGATTGCATTAAAAGAGAATCGCGTTGTGCTTGCAACTCTTTGTACTCTTTTGTTTCTTTTACGTTTGTACATGAAACTACCAGTCCCACTACAAGAAATAAAAACCATACATTTTTCATAAATAAAATATTTATTTTGTTATTCGCTCTCTTTAATTTCTTAATCTTTACCTGCTACAACTATAACAAACTCACCCCTTGGTTCGTTTGATGAAAAGTGAAAAACAAGTTCGCCAAGTGTCCCTCTTACTGTTTCGGCATAAAGTTTTGAGATCTCACGCGAAGCTGAAGCTAACCTTTCACTACCTAAGTGTTCAGAAAGTTGGGTAAGGGTCTTTACTACCCTGTAGGGTGACTCGTAGAACACCATAGTTTTATCTTCTTCGGCAAGCTTCTTTAATCGTGCTTGTCTTCCTTTTTTATGAGGAAGGAACCCCTCAAAACTAAAGCGGTCGTTAGGAAGACCAGATTCTACCAAGGCGGGTACAAAAGCAGTTGCACCCGGTAAGCACTCAACATCCACTCCTTTTTGCACGCATGTTCTAACAAGTAGGAAACCCGGATCGGATATTGCGGGTGTGCCTGCATCTGAAATAAGTGCAATATTTTCGCCTGCTTCTATACGAGCAACTATCTGCTCGGCAGTTTTGTGCTCATTGAACTTATGATGCGAATGCATGTGAGTTTCTATACCATAGTGCTTCAGTAGAAAGCCACTCGTTCTGGTATCTTCTGCCAAAATCAAATCAACCTCCTTTAGTACATTGATCGCTCTCAGCGTAATATCTTCCAAATTACCTATGGGTGTGGGTACAACGTAGAGTTTTCCCATCATTGAATTACTTAAATCTTTTTCTTAATATAGTTATAAAATCATTGACTGTTGGGTTTTCAAAATCCCATGTAAAGTTTTCCCGAATATGCTTTTCTGCCTCCTCGTATGACTCCATACTGTTTAAAATATCGATTGTGTTATTCATTAAATGATTGTTGTTATTAAACAACTCTCTTTGAAATAAAAAACGGTCGTTAATACTAACACCCTTTTTTAAATCGATAATTGCAGGATTGGGGGTTGGAGGAAGTTCTGTAGCTTTAGGAGTAGGTTTATCCGAGTAAGGGTTTTTATATTCAGGCAGTACAAATCCTTCGGTATAAGTTTTTACAATCTCTTGTTCCACTTTTACCTCATTTTCTTTTGGAATTTCTTTCTCAATTTCTTGCAACTGTGCTTCGTAATTTATTTTCTCGGATTTACGAGCCTCTTCAAGTTCCTTATCGAGTTCGATTTCTTTCTGGCGTGCTCTCTCCAGTTCTATTTCCTGATCTTTACCTTTCTTCTCTGATTCAGATAAGAAAAATACAAGTTTTTCCATTTGATTCTTCATATCTTCAACCTGGAGAAACTCAAGTTTATGAAGCAGGAGAGATATTTCTTGCGTCTTACTAAATGACTCCCTAAAGAAAGAAAATGGCATTGACTCGCTGGTTCTTACCTCTTTTATACTTTCTTCAAGTGCTCTTAGTTCACGTAAAAGTTGATCGATGTATATTTTCCTTTTATCAGACATTTAATTTTCCTTTGGTTCAACAAAAAGCTCATAATGTGTTGAAATATCAACAGTTTAACTCACAAAAGTAATCATATTTTAGAAAGCCTCACAAAATCATCAGGCAAATTTACAAGATATAACTTTTGGGTAGATCGGGTGATGGATGTATATAACCATCTGTAGAAATT
>DATGMV010000441.1:0-4929 GCA_035307185.1 Fermentimonas sp.
AAGAGTTGAAAAGGCTTTTTAGTGGCAACAACCATTTATCTTGGTTCACCACCTTCCTTGAAGCTATAATATCACCTGTAATAATTGCTATCATAATGCGAATATCGTATAAAATAACGATAACTCAAAATATCGCTAATATAAACGATAAGTTAAGCTAAAAATAAATGGCGTGTATTAAACCCTAACCAAGTCCATACATGCTTCGTATCATCCTCAATAAAACATGAGGATGATTAGGAGTTGGTTAGGAGTTGGTAAGAAGTTGCTATGGATTAAACTAAAGCTATTTCTCACTCTTTTCGTACCATTTTTCTTTACTATGCAACATTTTACCAAATCATCTGTATCTTTGTACTTCAAATAAAGCAACATAGATGGAACAGAAGCAATATTTTCTCGGGATGACGCTTGCCGAAATTACAGAATGCGTTACAGAGCTTGATCTTCCTAAGTTTACGGGTAAACAGATTGCCGATTGGGTTTATCTGAAAAGGGTGAAAAGTATTGAAGAGATGACTAATATTTCTTTGAAAAACAGGGAGATTCTTGCAGAGAGGTATGATGTTGGCAGAACGGAGCCGTTAGATATTAAAACTTCGGTTGATGGCACCAGAAAAATGCTGTTTAGAACTGCAAGTGGCAAGTTTATTGAAACAGTTACCATACCTGAGGATGATAGGCTCACAATTTGTGTTTCGTCGCAAGTGGGTTGCAGGATGAATTGCGATTTTTGTATGACAGGCAAGCAGGGTCTACATGATAATCTTACCGCAAATGAGATTCTGAATCAGGTCTATTCTGTGCCCGACTCTGAACAAATTACCAATCTGGTTTTTATGGGTATGGGTGAGCCTATGGACAATTACAAGCAGGTGAGCAAAGCTTCTGATCTATTGATGGCGGAGTATGGATTGGCTTGGAGCCCAAAGAGGATTACACTTTCTACTATCGGATTAACATCAAATCTACGTCGTTTCCTTGATGATAGCAGGTGCCACTTGGCTATTAGTTTGCATAATCCTATACCTGAAGAGAGGGTGGAGATTATGCCCATTGAGAGGTCTGCCCCCATAACTACAGTTCTTGATATGTTGAGAGATTACGACTGGAGCCATCAGAGACGTTTGTCGTTTGAGTACATTATGTTTGATGGAGTAAATGACTCTCTTTTGTATGCAAGGGAGCTAAGTAAGCTGCTTGCAGGAATGGATTGCAGAATTAATCTTATTAGATTTCATAAGATTCCTATGAGTAATTTGAAGCCATCTACTAATGAAAACATGATTAAATTCAGGGATTTCCTTACAGCTAAAGGATTTATATGCACGATAAGGGCATCGAGGGGTGAGGATATTTTTGCTGCTTGTGGAATGCTCTCTACTGCAAAGATCGGGGATAATCAATAGCAAAGGTTAAACCTTTTTTGTTAAATTAAAATCCTGTAGGTTTAATTTGCAACTAATTAATTGTATATTTGTTTTATAAAGTGCGATTGTGGTTTAATTACAAAAAATATTGGTATGAAACATTTGGCCGGTTTACTTACTATTTTAGCAACAACTATATTATTCACTTCGTGTGATGGTAGTGGAGGTTTTATATCTGCCTCCGGTGCGAATAACGAAATTCTTGTTATCATGGATGATAGTGCTTGGGTGGGTAATGAAGGCAGGGCATTGTTTGATGTGCTAAATTCTAATGTAAAAGGATTACCTCAGCCTGAGCCAAACTTCAGAATTATACAAATTTCTCCTGATAACTTCAGCAGTACATTTAAGATGGCAAGAAATATTATCATTCCTGATATCAGCTCTATATATAGTCAGCCCAAATTAGTGTCTGAACTGGATTCATATGCAAAAGGACAAGTTATTATGAATATTAATGCGTCTGATAGTGCTGCATTTGTACAATTTGTAGAGGAGAATAGTGCAACTATTGTTGATTATTTTATTGAAAAAGAGTTAGAGAGGAATGGCAAATGGCTGATGAACGAGATAAAGAGTCCGTCGGCAAGAGTGCAGCAGATGTTTGGTATTAATATCCACTTACCAAAAGGTTTGTCGAACTTTGAAGAGTTTAGCAACTTTCTTTGGGCTACAAATAATGCCGGAAGAGGTCGACAGGATATTGTTATATATCAATTCCCTTACGACTCTGAAAGGGTTTTTGAAAAAGAGTCGCTAATTACAGTACGTGACGAATATTTAGGGAAATACATAACAGGATCGTTTGATTCATTTATGAAAACTGCAACGGTTTACCCACCTGTTTATCGCACCATGGAGATTGATGGTATTTATCGTGCCGAGCTGAGAGGTTTGTGGGAGATGTCTAACGATATGATGGGCGGACCGTTTGTTATGCAAGCATTTGTTAATGAAAACACCGCAATGGTGGTGGTGGTTGAAACATATGTTTATGCTCCCGAGATGAATAAAAGAAACCTAATGAGAAGTCTTGAAGCAGTCTTTCGTACTATAAGTATACCACAGTCTGCAGATTATGTTATAGAAGGATAGTAAAAATTATATACATGTCAGAATTAATTAAAGTGGGCATCACGCATGGAGATGTAAATGGCGTAGGTTACGAAATATTACTTAAAACATTTGCCGATGATCGTCTTCTTGAGCTGTTCACACCCATTATATACGGATCATCAAAATCCGCATCTTACCATCGTAAGGTACTCAATGATAACTCTGTAAATTTTAATATCATTTCTCGTGCCGAAGAAGCCCGAAATGACAGAGTGAATCTTGTCAACTGTGTTACTGAAGAGATAAAGATTGAACTTGGCACAGCAAGTGCCGAAGCAGGTGAATCGGCTTTTATAGCTTTAGATTGTGCTACACAGGATCTGAAAGACAATAAAATTGATTTGCTTGTTACACTCCCAATCAACAAGGATTCTATTCAGAGCGAACAGTTCAAATTTCCCGGACATACAGAGTTTCTGGAGGAGCGTTTTGCCGAAAATGGCGAGAAGGCTTTGATGATAATGGCAACAGATACTATGAAGATGGCACTTGTAACCACACATGTTCCGCTGAAGGATGTACCATCTGCATTATCAAAGGAACTGATTGCAGAAAAATTAAGGACTCTAAATTACACCCTTAAACGAGATTACAGTATTGATGCACCTCGAATTGCAGTACTGTCATTAAATCCGCATGCGGGAGAGAACGGACTGTTAGGTAGTGAAGAGAATGAAATTATTACCCCTGTTGTTAAAGAGGCGCAGGAAGAATGGATTTTGTGTGCAGGTCCGTTTGCAGCTGATGGTTTCTTTGGAAGTGGACGTTTTAAAGAGTTTGATGCAATTTTAGCTATGTATCACGATCAGGGTCTTATTCCATTTAAAGCAATGGCTATGGATCTTGGGGTAAATTTTACCGCCGGATTACCGGTTGTACGCACTTCACCCGATCATGGCACGGCATATGATATTGCAGGAAAGAATGAAGCATCGGAAGAGTCGTTTCGTCAGGCAATTTATATGGCAATTGATATTTACCGTAACCGCATCATGTACGATGAGGCTCGTAAGAATCCGCTTAAGAAGATGTTCTTCGATCGTGGTAAAGATGATGAGAGGCTCGACTTAACTCAAGAGAACATAGAATAGTATATTATATACAGATTTACTTATTACATAAAAAGAGACCTTAGGTGTTATAACCTTGGTCTCTTTTTCTTTTGAGTCTAATTGCTATTATTTAATTAGATAAACTTCTAATTTAAGTAAACTCCATTAAGCAATATTATTCTTAGTTGTTTTCCGGGCGTAGCTTTCTAACAACAGCTCCTGTTTGCCACATTTCGCTTTCGCGAAGCTCTTTTAACTCCTCCTCAAGCTTTTCGCGATAGTCGGATTGAGAATTGCTGTCAATTGAGCGTTGTGCTTCGTTGCCATTTGCCACTTCTTTATAAAGTTTTTCGAAAACTGGTTTGGTAGCATCGTGAAATGGTCCCATCCAGTCGAGAGCACCACGCTGTGCAGTTGTTGAGCAATTGGCGTACATCCAGTCCATTCCGTTCTGTGCAAACAATGGCATTAGCGACTGTGTAAGCTCTTCTACGGTTTCGTTGAATGCTTCTGAAGGTGTATGTCCGTTCTCACGAAGAACTTCGTACTGAGCAAGCATTAGCCCTTGTATTGCTCCCATAAGTGTACCACGCTCACCGGTTAGGTCTGAGAATACTTCACGTTTGAAATCAGTTTCAAATAGATAACCCGATCCTACTCCAATACCAAGTGCAACTACACGATCGAATGCTCTTCCTGTTGCATCCTGAAATATTGCGTAGCTTGAGTTCAAACCACGTCCTTCAAGAAACATTGTACGAAGGCTTGTTCCTGATCCTTTAGGTGCTACAAGTATAACATCGACATCTGCAGGAGGAATAATACCTGTACGTTCTTTGTATGTAATGCCAAATCCGTGAGAGAAATAGAGAGCTTTGCCGGGAGTAAGGTGCTTCTTTACTGTGTCCCACAATTGAATTTGTGCAGCATCTGAAAGCAAATACTGGATAACTGTACCACGCTCACATGCTTCCTCAATTTCAAATAGGGTTTCTCCCGGTACCCAGCCGTCGGCTACTGCTTTATCCCATGTTTTGCTATCTTTACGCTGACCAACGATTACGTTGAAGCCATTGTCGCGTAGGTTTAAGGATTGTCCCGGACCTTGCACTCCGTATCCAATAACAGCTATTATTTCATCTTTCATTACCTCCTGAGCCTTGCTCAACGGAAACTCTTCGCGGGTTACTACATTTTCTTCTACACCGCCAAAATTCATTTTTGCCATCTTTTCTAACTTTTATCCTGATTATAAATTTATAAATTTCTATTTAATATTTTATTGCACCTCTTCGGCTTCGAGATTAGCAAGCATATCGCTTAGTCGCTCA
>DATGMV010000442.1:0-2624 GCA_035307185.1 Fermentimonas sp.
CAAATACATAATTGTTTCCCACATAATACTAATAAGATAAAATATAACGAACACAATTGCGAAGTTTTTTATGTAAGTAGTATGTATTAACCAATATATTAAAATTATTGCAAATGATGCAAATATTTTTATCATTTTCAATAACATATAAAGATTCACTATGTAGGCAGAATTATGAAAAGGAGCCACTTTAAAACGCCTAATAAAAACCAACCCCATTACATAAAAAAAGCTGGGTATAATAGCGTAACCATTAAATTTCATTTGTGGGAAAATGTGATGTACCACCAACCAACCAGTCACACCTATAACAATCATAATTATAGTATGAAATAAATACAAATATTTAGTCAGTTTATTCATCTTTTATGTATTGAATCTATGCAGACAATTATATTGTTATTACTTACCTCAACAAAGCCATCATTTATATCCATATCTTTAACGTGTCCGTCATCCGAAAAAATTATCTGACCACGTGTAAGTGATGAAATTAGCGGAGCATGATTTTTTAGTATCTGAAACGGACCTAATGCACCGGGTAGAGTTATCCATTCAATCTCACCTTTATAATATGTCTTTTCGGGACTTATAATTTCCAGTTTCATACAGTTATTATATTTATTGCCTAATACCTCCTTTGGTTAGATTTTTTATGAGTTTATTTTTTCTGACTCTGCTCTAGTAATATATTTCCTTTTTCTATTACCTCTTCAATAGTACCCATATTCATAAACGCCACTTCGGGATACTTATCCATCTCACCGTCGAGAATCATCTTAAATCCTTTCACTGTATCTTCTATAGCTACCATTACACCAGGCTGCCCGGTGTATTGTTCGGCCATAAAAAATGGTTGAGATAAGAAGCGTTGTACCTTTCTTGCTCGATTAACTGTAGTTCGATCTTCATCAGAAAGTTCTTCCATCCCTAATATTGATATAATATCCTGTAGTTCTTTGTAACGTTGCAATATACTTTTTACTCTCATTGCAGTATTGTAATGTTCATCACCTACTATCGACGGATCGAGAATACGAGAAGAAGATTCAAGTGGATCTACTGCAGGATATATTCCAAGAGAAGCAATCTTTCTGCTCAATACCGTAGATGCATCAAGGTAGCTAAAAGTTGTTGCAGGCGCTGGGTCGGTAAGATCATCTGCAGGCACATAAATTGCCTGAACAGAAGTAATAGAACCATATTTTGTAGAAGCTATTCTTTCCTGAAGAGCACCCATTTCAGATGCCAGTGTTGGCTGATAACCTACAGCTGAAGGCATCCGTCCTAGTAGTGCCGATACTTCTGAACCAGCTTGTACAAAGCGGAATATATTATCAATAAACAAAAGAGTATCACTGCCTTCACCACCTGCATCACGAAACGATTCAGCAACTGCAAGTCCAGTTAATGCAACAGAAGCACGAGCTCCCGGAGGTTCGTTCATCTGACCAAACACAAGAGTTGTTTGAGAATCTTTTAGAGACTCATAATCTATCTTGCTCAGGTCCCATTTACCCTCGTTCATGCTCTTCTTAAACTCTTTACCATACTTGATTACGCCAGAATCAATCATCTCTCTCAGCAAGTCATTTCCCTCACGGGTACGCTCACCTACACCAGCAAACACAGAATATCCTTTATGACCCTTAGCAATATTATTGATGAGCTCCATAATAATAACTGTCTTCCCTACACCTGCACCACCAAAAAGGCCAATTTTGCCACCTTTAAGATATGGCTGAAGCAGATCGATAACCTTGATACCTGTGTGAAGAATTTCTTCAGTAGTTCTAAGATCCTCAAATTTAGGAGCGTCGCGGTGAATAGGATATTGATTATCCCTCGATAGCTTTGAGAGTCCGTCAATTGGCACACCCACCACATTAAGCAGTCTGCCCTTAATCTGATCGCCAGTAGGAACACTTATGGGGCGCCCAAGTGCTTTAACTTCAAGACCACGACTAAGACCATCGGTGCTCTCCATAGCAACTGTGCGAACAATGTTTTCTCCGATATGTTGTTGTACTTCGAGAAAAACCACCTGGCCATCAGATTTTTTAATTTTTAGTGCATCCTTTATTGAAGGTAGTTTCAACTCATGCGATTTGTCAAATTCAAAATGCACGTCCACTACAGGACCTATAATCTGTGATATTCGCCCAACCGATTTCGACATAGAAAATTTTATTTTATTTAACAGGTGTTCTGTAATCCACCAAGTACAAAGATAATAAAAAAAAATTGTAAAAAGATATGCAATTATCTGTTTAAATATATAAATAAAACGGGCAACACATTGTGTTACCCGTTAAATCTAATATTGTATAATGTTAAATTAAGCTTTCACTTTTTTTTCACTTTTCTTTAAAAACAGATAAGCTACTGGAGCTCCAACAAACAAGCTGGTTACTGTTCCTACAACAACTCCAATCAACATTGCAAACATAAAACTTCTTACTGCATCACCACCAAAGAACAAAATACTGAGAATAACTAAGATTGTACTTAATCCAGTATTAATGGTACGTGCAAGTGTAGCGTTAAGTGAATCGTTGAAAAGGTCAAGCAAACCACGTTTTGGATATAGATGTTTATACTCACGTACACGGTCAAATACAACT
>DATGMV010000443.1:0-2168 GCA_035307185.1 Fermentimonas sp.
TTTATAATGTTACTTACGTGATTTGTTATTTTCAACTTGTAGTATTCTCCTTTTTGGTCGCTTCCACGTACCAACCTACCTAAGTGATGATTCATAGCATCTAGAGGCGGTAATCCATTAGTTGGATCTGCTTGATAATCATAAAGTACATTGCTGTTTTTTAGATCATAAATCATAATGCGTTCTGGTTCGTTTTCTCCAGAAGTCATCAAGTCTTGATTCACATAAAAGATTAAATTGGCTTCATTGATAAGCCATTTTTTAGACCGCAATATTTCTAATTCATCTGGCACCCCATCATTATCACTATCTTCTCCAAAAAGCTCTACAACTGAAATAATCCCATCTCCACCACGTAAATATAAATTTTCATTTCCAGTAGCAGTATTTGGATTATCTAAATCAGATTGAATGTATTGGGGCAATGGAGCATTATCATAGGTGTTTACATTCACACCTCCAAAACCTAACTTAAATGTTTTTTGATCGCGCTCTTCGGATTCGGCACCTCTTAAAAAACTGTAATAAACATGTATGTATGCTTCTGAAATATTGAATATAAAGAGGTTTCCATCATTTCCTGGTGAATCTACTTTAAAATAAAGACCACGAATATGATCACGGAAGTTATTATTGTTTCTCAACTCAGCAGAGCCTTCTTTGTCTAATATTTTCTCTTGGAAGAACTCTTTCGGTAATGCAACCCGTAAACCAGGAGTTAGAAGTTCTTCATCGAGCTCTCCTTCTCTTAGCACATATCCTTCTTCTGAAGGTTTAAAGTCTTCAACACGAGCCAATTCCTGACCCATATAAGCTTCAAAATCAGATCCTTGATTACTATAATATGGTTGATATTCTTGAAATCCTGTTTCAGGATCATAATCTCTAAGAAAGTAATTAGACTCTAAAATACTAATGTTTATAGGACTATTTCCATATATAGAATCCAACCTATAAGTAGTTGTAGTGTCGATATATGTTTCTACGCTATAGTATGGAATATATGCATAAACGTTATCTACTCTTGCATCTTCACCAAATTTTGGATCATTGACATCCATAGTGAGCTGCGATAGTAGATTCACAGTTGACTTTCCGTAAACAGGATCATTGTAAACTCCCAATTGATAGGAAGGCAATCTATTTGTCTGAACTGGGGAAAGTTTTTTACTATATCCTTTAACAGAATATGAATCATCTAACAATCCGTTTGGAGTTTCCGACCCTAATATTTCAGATCCAATTGTGCTTAAATCTTCTTGACAAGATGCTGCAACAATAATTGCAAATAAAATAGCTCCAGTCTTGGGCAACAGTTTCTTAATCCTCATACTCAATAAAATCGGTGAATGTTATTATAAAACTTCGTCGCGGTAAAAGTCCATATATGCTTGTGAAAAATCCTCTACTTTATGATATTTTAACACAGGCTTAGATACAGTTTCTAAAAAGCTTTCTATATCGGGAGAAATATCTTGAGACCCGATAATTACTGCATCTGAATTATTGATAGCCACCTTCATTAGGTTGGTGTAGGTTGGCTCTTTTAAATCTTCAAGGGCATCATCTTCAAGGGCATCAAATTGGATTTTCTCACGAGTATTTTCACCTAACTTACCTTCAAACCCAGTGTTATATACAGATGTTACAATCTTACTGTTTTCAAACAAAGGCTCATTTCCGTAGTAATTACGCAAGTAAAGCGGCAAAAACGAAGCTAACCAACCATGCACATGGATAATGTCTGGTGCCCAGTTGAGTTTTTTCACTGTTTCAATAACGCCTTTCGCGAAAAATATGGCTCGCTCATCATTATCTTTAAACATATCTCCATCTTCATCAGCATAGGTAGCTTTCCTCTTGAAGTAATCATCATTGTCTATAAAGTACACTTGGATTCGCTCCTTTGGAATAGAAGCGACCTTAATAATTAAAGGCATGTCCATGTCATTGATAACCAAGTTCATACCCGAAAGCCTAATCACTTCGTGTAATTGATGTCTTCGTTCATTAATATTTCCGTACCGGGGCATAAAAATTCGTATCTGACCGCCAGCACTATTAATCATTCGGGGAGCTTCAAACGACATTGAAGAAATCTCGGTCTCAGGAAGATATGGTATTACTTCTGACGACACATACAAGACTCTTTTATCTTTCATCTATAA
>DATGMV010000444.1:0-2058 GCA_035307185.1 Fermentimonas sp.
GCTTTGCTCCATTTCGATATATCGGGCCGCGGGTCAAGCCCGCTGCTATGCACCTGTGGCTAAGCGCCACATCGCATATCAGCAGGTTTACAAAAAACCCCTCGGCAAGTGCAAGCACTAGGCCTCATGGACTTCGTGAACCCGCGGTCTGTTATACGCCATCGAAAGCGGAATCCGCCACATTGTGTGGGGAAAGTGAGGAATAAGGCAATGAATGGACAAGATTCATAATTGTTTGACATTGTGAACTTGTTGTCTATTACATTAGCTTCTATAGTATGCTTATGTGATTATGGAGTTATAGGTTTATGGTAATACATCCAATTTGGGGGGTAAAATAAATGGAATGTCCATTTTGTAATTTTAAAGGTGATTCACTGGGTAAAGCTGTGTTAGAAAACTAATATTGCATATTTATCCAAGATTATAATAGTATTCCTGAAGGGTCAGGCATTATTATTCCTAAAGAGCATAGAGAAACAGCGTTTGATTTAACATATTTAGAGTGGGAAGCTACCTATATTCTTTTACGAAAAGCAAAAGAGTTAATTGACGAACAATTAAACCCAGATGGCTACAACATTGGATGGAATATTGGGAAAATTGGAGGGCAGCAAGTTTTTCACGCACATATGCATATTGTTCCAAGGTACGCTGATGAACTATATGCAGGAAAAGGTATGAGATATTGGATTAAGCAATCTGAAAATAAACGTAAGAATGCTGATGAAAGAAACCGGTATGATTAAAAGGAAACTGAACCAAATCCATATTATACCTGTTATCAGTAATTCGTATTTTTTATATTTGGTGGTTTATATTACTTCACACTTGTAGAAAGATATGGTGCGACAAGACTACTTTTTGTAATGGAGGATAATGATGATTAAATCGATAATAGGAATAGCTTTTGACTGTGAAAATGCTAACGAGTTGGCAGACTTCTATGTAAAATTAACCGGCTGGAAAAAGGAGATCTCTACCAATGATTGGGCAGCTATTCGCACCCCACATGGAATACTCATGGTTTTTCAAACAATTGAGGATTATGAGCCTCCTATATGGCCATGGGAAAATGATAAGCAACAACAAATGGCACACATTGATTTTTATGTTGATAATCTTGAAGAGTCTGTGGTGCATGCTTTAAATGTTGGGGCTCAAAAAGCAGATATACAATATTTCGACACTTCAACAGTTATGCTTGATCCAGCTGGACATCCATTTTGCTTATCAACTGTTGATTAATATTTAGGGGGTATAGACTTGATAAAGCATTTGACCTATTACTACAATGCTCAAACTGTTCCTTTTAGGAGCTTATCTGCATTACCAGAAGCTGAAGCAATCCAAATAATGAGAGAATTATATGTCGATGATGCAATATGGGGTCGTTTTAAAAATCCAGTCTGGTACATACAGGCGAGAAAGCAAATAGAAAAGTGGTTACGGCAAGAGTTTATAGCAAAAGGAGGGCGTCCTCAGGATGATTACCCCATTTATATGGTAGTGGGAGCATGTGAAATGTTAGAAAAAGCTGCTCCGGAAGGGCAACTAGCTAAGATCCAAATACCACTTTCAAATTTTAAAGAAGAAGACATTAGTTTTACCTATATAGATAGTATGTTTTCATATCAGTTAGGTCAAGATAAATCATCAGAGTATTATCAAGCACAATACCATGGAAAAGTATTTTCACTATCGGAAATACTTTCAATAATCCAGGAAAGGGGAGAGCCTGTTGAAGGCTGGTGGGGAAAACTCCCTGCTGATTTCCTCCCTTATATTGAAGCACAGGTCTGGAACCATGAACTACTAAAGTAGTGTAAGATATTTTTTGTCTCTGGTAAAAAGCATGTTCTTCCGCATACACAAACAAGCGGTAGCTTGACAGCTACCGCTTGTTGTTGTTGTTGTGCTTTTTATTTTACCTTAGCTGGATAAAAATCTCTTCCTTTTCTTTGCTAAGACAACTCCACTGGCTGAAGCAAGTGCTATCAGGATAAATACTAATGGGAATGCATAACCTGTACGTGGAATCTCTTCATCGTCGGTATC
>DATGMV010000445.1:0-2277 GCA_035307185.1 Fermentimonas sp.
AAGAAACTTTTGGTCTTAATTATCTTCAGAATGACAGAACTTTGGAGTCGTATAGAACTGATAAAGATTATGACTGGCAGGATGCAGTGTTCAGAACTGCAATAACAAACAATCATTACCTTTCATTATCAGGACTACAGGGCGATTTACAATATTCTGCCTCAGGTTCCTACTTAAACCAAGAAGGAATTATTATTAATTCAAGTTTGAATAAATATCAGGGTAGAATAAGCCTCGATCAAAAGGTAAATGAGAAACTGCGATTGAGACTTATTGCAAATGCAGCACGTACTGTAAGGGATGGAGCCGATCCAACAGGAGGTTCAAACTCAATGAGTAATGCTTTAATGTATAGTATCTGGGGATATCGTCCTGTTTCACCATCCGGATCGGATTTGATGGAAGAGTTGTATGATGATGCAATTGAAATGACTGAAGATTATCGTTTTAATCCCGTTCATACTGCATATAATGAGTACCGCAGAACAACTACAGATAACTTTAGTATAAACGGTATGCTTGTTTATGATATTATTAAAAATCTAAGATTCAGAGCAACCGGTGCTTATCAGAAAGTTGACTATTCAAACGAAAGATTCAACAATTCAAAAACTAAAACAGGTTTTTATCACGATAAGAACGCATCATATAGAGGTGTAAATGCTTTCTATAGCATGAACAACAGAGAATCGCTGCTGAATGAAAATACGTTAAGCTACCAGATAAGACAGAGTGGTCATAACTTGGACCTGTTGGGTGGTGTAACATTTCAACAGGAATCGATTTACTACCACGATCTTACAAGTACTTTTATTACAAATGAGCTGTTTGGTATGGCAGGATTCGGAAGAAGCAGTAGTGTGCCATCTGTGGGTTCGTCAAAAGGAGAGAACTCGTTAGCTTCACTGCTAAGTCGTGTAAACTATAACTACAGATCTAAATATTACGCTACCGTATCCTTCCGTGCAGATGGATCTTCTAAGTTCTCAAAAAAGAACAGGTGGGGTTACTTCCCTTCCACTTCACTCGCATGGTCGTTTAGCAGAGAAGATTTCTTAAAAGATAACCAAACTCTTACTAACGGTAAACTAAGGTTGAGTTACGGTGAAACTGGTAATAACAGGGTGGGAAACTATGCATTCCGTGGTCAGCTTGCTACAGGTGATAATTATTTTTATCCATTTGACAGCAACAAAAATATTGCATATATACCAACCAGCATGCAAAATGAAAACTTGAGATGGGAAACTACCGAACAGTATAATGTGGGAGTTGACTTAGGTTTCTGGAATGATAGAGTTAGTGTGATTCTTGATTACTACATCAAAACAACAAAGGATCTATTACTTCAGGCAGATCTGGCTCCTTCATCGGGTTACCCTTCGGCAATGATGAATATTGGTGAATTAGAAAACAAAGGTCTGGAAGTTTCTCTTCAAACTGTAAATATTCAGAATAAGAATTTTAGCTGGAACAGTGCATTTAATGTGTCGTTCAACAAAAATGAAATTACAAGATTGAATGATGATCAAATAGCAATGACTAACTCAGTATACTGGGATCAGAGATTTAGAACAATGCCTGCATATTTGAGTCCGATTGGAAGTCCTTCCGGCCTGATGTATGGTTATCTTTTCGAAGGAACATACAAGAATGATGATTTTAATGTAACTCAAGATGGAAACGGTAACCCTGTATATGAGCCAAAAGACGGAGTAGTTCTTTACTCTAACGAATCGAGACCGGGAGACCCGCGCTACACAGATATCAACAACGATGGAGTTATCAATGACGCAGATAAAACTATAATTGGTCAGGGGCACCCAATTGCTATTGGTGGGTTGAACAACAGTTTTAGATATAAGAATGTAGATCTTAGCGTATTTTTCCAGTTTAGCTGGGGAAATGATATATTAAATGCTAATCGTATGGTTTTTGAGAATCCTGCAGGTAGAAGACATACAAACATGTTTGCATCTTATGCTAACAGATGGACCGAAGATAACCCAAATAGCGATATGCCTCGTTCAAGAGCAGTAAGATCACAAGAATACAGCAGTTTATATATTGAAGATGGATCATTCTTGAGATTGAAGTCATTATCATTAGGTTATAATTTCCAACCAAGATTACTTAATCAACTAAAAATTGCTTCAGCAAGAGTTTCTTTCACAGCGGAGAACTTATTCACTTTAAGTTCATATTCGGGTAACGACCCTGAAGTTTCTACAAGACATAGTGTGTTGACACCGGGATTCGACTGGTCGCCATACCCAC
>DATGMV010000446.1:0-2012 GCA_035307185.1 Fermentimonas sp.
GTATTCATAAAAGATAGTCTTGTGCACCCAAATGGTGAAGTGTTGTTTTTTTGTTTTTGCACCTCTAAAATACACATTATCAGGGTGATAAACAAGCTATCTTTTATTTTTTTCTGCACAAATCGCTCAATCTAGGTATAAGTGACTATAACGAAACCAAATATCTTAATTTTGGGCCTGCCATTACCTATGAAATAGGAACTGCCATTAATTTGCATTTTGATTACAGCGGCAGAAATAGATACAGTATGCAATTGGCCCCTACCTTAGGTTTTGTTGAGTATAAATCAAATGAGGAAAGAACTATTTCTCCATTATTATATGTTTACAAATTAGATGTCAAATACACTACCCTAAAAATTCCGCTTCTGCTAAAGCGTTCATTTTACAGCAGTAATCGTTCGATATTCCCTTATTTGAAACTTGGGCCTGGTGTTGCAGTATATTTAAGTCAAAAAGGGAATTACGAATATTATTCAGTTCCAGTATCAGATCCTACAAGGGAAACTGCGGTTTATAGTAAGTCCTTAAATCAAGCTTCATCTGCCTGTGCTTATATTATGGCAGGAGCAGGAACAGACATTAAGTACGGCAATAAGCTGATTGCTGTTGGCGCCACTTATGCTTACGGAAAAGGTCAATTAGAAGGCTTTCGATCGGATATCCAATTTCAATTGGAATTTCAGTTTTAAATGGATACAATTGTAGCCTTTGGGCCTGTCTGGGCTTTGCACCCTCCACCTTTTACCAGGGGAATAATCAGCTGGGACAACAAGATCAGGTGGCTCGAATTTCGTTCAAAATTGCATCAGTCTGACAATGTGCTACAAAACAAATACTTACATTTAATTTAAACACAAAATTATGAGAACTCTAATCCGTTTATCTTCAATTCTATTGATAATTGCTTCTTACTCCTGCAATTTCGGTACAAAAGCATCTGTTGACGCAGATAAGGAGGAAAGTAATGAAGATAGGGTAAATATGCGCACCAACTGGAAAGATCGTATTGTTGATCCAACTACCAATTCTGAAAAAGCAATCAACTTATGGTTAGATTTGGAGCGATATGCAACGTGCTACATCGAGAAGGATGTTCGTGGCTTCATTGATATGACTATCCCCACAATCGTAGAATGTGTTGGTGATTCTGCCATGATTAGTAGCACGGAGAGCTACCTAAACACAGATCGGGATTATGATTTTATAACAATAAAGCATCAGCTGGAGGAGGGTGTGTTTTATACTACCGAAAACGCAATCATCGCATCGGTTATGGAAACAAGAGAATTTGGTAGGATAAATTCAATTCAGACAAATAGTTACAGCCTACAAGATGAGATTGTGGCTTTGTCAATTAATAATGGAGTCAGTTGGCAGTTTGCAAAATTACCACATATAGAACATATAGGTGTTGAGTTTATTTTTCCAAACGACGACAGTGATGAAATTCTCAAGTTTTTAGGGGAAGACATGAATGGTAAGAGAATGACAACAAAATCGATTACCTTTCATAAAAGGTAGAGCCATATTTATGTTTCTCAAACTAAAATGAACGTAGAATTATGAATGATTCAAATTTTCAATTGGCCATTATGGACTAATGAACTCAAGGTTTGAATTGAAGGCGCTTTCTTCTATTCTTATTGTTGGCTGACCACCAGTAGCGCATGCTGACTCACGTTTAAAGCCTTGGGGGACTGAAAAGGCGACCAATTCCTCAATGATTTCTTTGCACAACACACAAATTAAAGCCATATTGAAGTCTTTAATGGATGATATTACCAAATGTCAGCAGCGTTTTTTCAACCTTTGCCCATAACAGCTATTACTTTTAAGAATTATTGAATTGTGCTTATGAGAAAAATTACGGTGGTTTTATTTGCGCTTTTGCTCATGGCGGCATGCAAAGAGGAGGCAGGCAAAGGTTTGGTTATTAACGATTTGGACTACTTTGAGACGCAGGGCGTAAATGTGTTGGTCTACAGCAATCTTTATACGGGCGGGTTTAA
>DATGMV010000447.1:0-3624 GCA_035307185.1 Fermentimonas sp.
GATCGGTAGCTGGTGTTGACTGTCACCGCCACAGCCCCGATCTTGGCGGTAGCATAGAGGAAAGTGAGCCAGTCAGGCACGTTTTGCGCCCAGATGCCCACATTGGTGCCGCGAGTCACCCCTATGGCGATCAGTCCCTTCGCCATGTTTTCTACTCTTTCGTTGAATTGCTGCCAGGTGAATTTGAGATTGCGGTCGGAGTAAACGATGTACTCCTTGTCGGGCGTCTTGTCGGCCCAATACTCGAGCCAGTCCCCCAGTGTTCTGTCGGAGAGTGTGATATCGTTTGAATTGTTCATTTTTCAGGAAAGCTTATGCAGGGGAATAGATCACTCCCAGGATTTTCGCTTCGGTAGCATCTGTGGCAGTCACCAGGTGATTCACAATAGAATCGTAATAGATGCTATCTCCCTGATTCAGGATATATCTGTCCGTACCGTAATGTACTTCAATAGATCCTTCGAGCACAAAGAGAAACTCTTCACCCTCATGCGATGAAGGGATCTCGTTACCTGTACCCGAATGGATATGGACCAGAAACGGTTCCATATTTCGTCCCGCTTTTCTGGCAGCCAGTGAAATAAAATCCATGTGTGCGTTGGTGTTGGTCTGATGGCTGGTAAAGGTCACCGGTTGGTGTGAGTCGCTATGCCTGTTGACCACCGGACCGGTCTCTTCACTGTCGTCGAGAAAAGTGCCCAACCGCACACCCAGGGCACGGGCTATCTTGATCAGTGAAGAGAGGGAGGGAATCCTGTCGCTTTCGCAGATGCGGTGCACCTGCTCCACGGTGAGTCCCGCCCCTGTCGCCAGCTCTTCTGCCGACATATTCCTGTCAGCACACAATATCTTTATTTTCTCGGTTACGGTTGTCATATTCTTACAATTGAAGTTGCAAAAATAAGAGAATCAAATTAAAACGGCAAATTATACCGCTAAATGTTATTTTTTGGCGCTTCTTTATAACAATTCCATATTACAAGATTGCAACCAACAGGCAAATGAAATAATTTCCTGTACTTTAAAATTATTGCGTCACCATTGATATGATCAATTGGTATGATCCACAGTGTGCCAGTTTGAATGGTTATAGCAGAATCCGTCAGATCATTAATGATAACATTATTTAACTACAAAGATTGTTATAATCTGGTCTGATTATAAATATATTAACTAAACTTGCACATATTATTCTAACCGTTTGAAAGATATCAACTCCATAGCGCCACCTAAATACTCAAAAAAAGATATGTTGGTTATCAATATGTCGCATAGAACATTGTGTCTTTACTTCAGCTATAACCAGATTATCACAGGGAAACTAAAAAAAATCCCAACAAGTTCCTGGAATCCAGTCAGGAAGTGTTGGGAGGTACCCTTTTCTGAGAAGTACCTGGCTGAATTAAAACGAATAGCCAGTCAACATGAACTACATTTCATTTATCATGAAGAAAACAAACCGAAGCTACAACCCCGCAAATCAAAGAAAGAGAACCAGCTCTATCGAAATTGTCCGCAGAGTTATATGGATAAACTGAAAGAACTTCGATACAGTAAAAATACTATCAAGGTATACACCGATTTATTCTGCGAGTTCATCAATTATTACGAGGAGTTTAAGATCAGCAATATCTCTGAATCGATGATAGTTGATTTTCTGCGATACCTTGTAAACGAACGAAATGTATCCACATCCTATCAAAACCAAAGCATCAATGCCATCAAGTTTTATTATGAAAAAGTATTGAGAGGGCCACGCAAAGTTTATCAGATCGATCGACCACGAAAAGAAAAGATATTGCCTGAAGTGCTGAGCACCGAGGAAGTGACAGCTATTTTGAAGTCAATCAATAACCTGAAACACAAAGCAATTATAATGACAATTTATTCGGCCGGTTTGCGCATCAGTGAGCTAACTAATCTTAAGTTGAAGGACATAGACAGCAAAAGAATGCAGATACGTGTAGAACAAGGAAAAGGGAAAAAAGACAGATATACGTTGCTAGGGAATAAAACACTGGAGGCATTACGATTATATGTGAAAGAATACAAACCTAGGGAATGGTTGTTTGAGGGAACAAAAGGAGGTCAGTATTCGACCCGAAGTGTTCAAAATATATTAAAAAATGCTTTAACGAAAGTTGGTATCAATAAAAATATTTCCGTACATTCGTTGCGTCATTCGTTTGCCACGCACCTGCTCGAATCAGGTACAGATTTACGGTACATTCAGGAGCTACTGGGTCACGCCAGCAGTAAAACAACTGAAATATATACCCATATTACAACAAAAGGATTTGATAAGATAAAAAATCCTTTAGATAATCTTGATATATAAAAAACAACCTATGAAAAGCAATTTTGTTGTTCTGTATGCGCAATTACATTAAAAACAGAATATTTCTTTAAAGTCCTTATAATATGCATATTAAAAAAACAAATACGAAGTATATATGAGATGTATACGCAATAGTATGGCGTATACACAAACGTTGGGCACAATAATAAAGAGACTATGCGACAGATATTTACATTGATTTATTTCTTGATTCTTAGTGGGTTTTCATATTCGCAATCCGTTGATGAGATTGTGAAGCGATTTGTTTCGACAAATGAAGTTCAATATGAACATATTGGATTTGGTTCGACTAATAGTAAATTATATCAGGATTATCTGACTTTTACAAAACTTGCAGACAATAAAGAATTAATCAAACTGACAAACCACAATAATGCTGTCGTACGTTGCTATGCTGGTTGGGCATTGATTGATAGAAAATATTCAAGACTTGATTCCATTTACCAGTCATTTTTAAATAATGATGCTGAAGTAACTACATATTCGATTGACATTAAAGACAATGATAAAATTTCAAGTGAGTTCTACCACAGATATTGGAATTCTCTTGATTTTAAAGATAAAGCCAAAGATTCTGTTTTATTTAAACTTGACAGCCTGACACTATATAATTCAAAATCTGATTGGCTTTTGATTTTAAGAGCATTAGAAAACAGGATTTATCCGAAATCATATAACAAACAGATTGAATATCTTGCATTTGAGAAAAATAATAGAGATGCGATTTTTTATTTATCAAATTGGTACAAAGCAGAGTATGTTGATAAATTAAAACCTGCATTGATTAAATATTTGCAAACGACTGATTTTAAGGATGTCGGTACAACACCATATTACCAAATGATTGGAGAATTGCTGAAATTCAAGGATGAAGAAATTGAACAAATAATTGTAGAAAAATTAAGAAAAGACAAACATTGGGAATTTGATAAACAAAGATTTGTAAATTTATTGCATGATAACAGCATCTATGAATCAGATTTACAATAAATTACTGTGCCCAACAGCAAAATATATGTCAATTGCCGTTTTTCGCTCGGATTATGCAACCAACTGCGCCGCTTCAACCTCGGTGCGTTTCGATAGGAAAGAAGCCCGCAATCGGCAACTGCATATATTTGCGGAACGTTGTGTGTAACTAGAGAAGAACCTACTAAGTAATGATATCTAACTTTTTAACATATTTTTGTTTTAGACACTTAGTAATATTCGTTTTTCTCGTGAATGGTTTTTTCTGCATAGCACAAACACCATTTAATAAGGAC
>DATGMV010000448.1:0-11718 GCA_035307185.1 Fermentimonas sp.
CCTTCTGGACTACCATTGGTTGGTATGCTATTCTTTGGGAATCTCTTAAAAGAATCTGGAGTGACACGTCGTCTTGCTGAAACAGCTCGTGGTCCATTAATAGATGTAATTACTATTCTTCTTGGATTAACAGTTGGAGCATCAACTCAAGCTACAACTTTTCTAAGATTTGAATCTCTTAAAGTCTTTATTATCGGAGCACTATCATTTATTATTGCTACTTGTGCTGGAATTTTATTTGTTAAATTGCTAAATTTATTCTTACCGGAAGAGAAAAAGATAAATCCATTAATCGGGAACTCAGGAGTATCAGCAGTACCAGATTCAGCACGAATTTCACAGGTTCTTGGATTAGAATATAATCCAACTAACTACTTGTTAATGCATGCAATGGGTCCTAATGTTGCAGGAGTGATAGGATCTGCTGTTGCAGCTGGTATTCTTCTCGGTTTTCTATACTAAAGTTATTTAATTAGTGAAGTATTGAAATATTGAATTATTAATATTCAAAATACTAAAATGGAATTTGAACAGCTGTTTCCTGCAATTGCAGGTATGTCATGGAAACATTTAGTTATGATTGGTGTAGGATTTATACTCATATATCTGGCTATTGCAAAAAAATATGAACCAACTTTACTACTCCCTATGGGCTTTGGAGCAATATTGGTAAATATTCCTTTATCATCAGCTATAACTCAAATCGATCCAGCAACAGGCGAAGCTGTAGAAGGAGTTTTGAATATCTTTTTTGATGCAGGTATTGCAACAGAAATATTCCCTCTATTAATATTTATTGCTATAGGAGCAATGATAGATTTTTCGCCACTATTTCGCAATCCTTCTTTATTGTTGTTTGGAGCAGCAGCTCAATTCGGTATATTTATGACTATGATATTAGCGGCACTTCTCGGATATGATATCCGAGAAGCTGCTTCTATCGGTATAATTGGTGCAGCGGATGGACCAACGTCAATTGTTGTTGCATCAAGATTTGCACCTCACATGCTTGGTCCTATTTCGGTTGCAGCTTATTCTTATATGGCTTTGGTGCCAATTATTCAACCTCCGGTAATTAAGATGCTCACTTCGAGAAAGGAGCGTTTGATAAGAATGGCTACTGATGCCAACAAAAGAATTTCTAAAAAAGCACTTATTGCATTTCCAATTGTAATAACTGTTGCTGCCGGCATTATTGCTCCTTCGTCACTTGCACTAATAGGTTTTTTAATGTTTGGAAATCTTATCCGTGAATGTGGTGTACTTAATAAACTTTCTCTTTCGGCGCAAAATGAGCTTTCAAGTCTTGTAACAATTTTACTTGGTATTACAATTGCGAGTACTATGACTGCTGAGCGTTTTATTAAGTTAGACACTCTTATTATTATTGCATTAGGACTTTTCGCTTTTGTTTTTGACACTTTTGGAGGTGTAATATTTGCTAAATTTCTTAATCTTTTCCGTAAAGAAGGCAATAAGATTAATCCAATGATTGGTGCGTGTGGCATTTCAGCATTTCCAATGTCGGCTCGCGTAATACACCAGATGGGGCAAAAAGAAGATCCATACAATTATCTTCTCATGCCTGCAATTAGCACCAATGTTGGTGGTCAGATAGGATCTGTTGTTGCTGGTGGCATTATACTTACACTGGTTCCCCTTCTTGCTTAATAGATTTAACAAAGCAAAAGATAAGTAATAATTCAAGTAACAAGATTGAAATTGAACAAGTGTGAACTCGTTTAAAGTATTACAACTAAACACCAGAGGGGCTTTAAGATTAAGAAATAAAAATAGAAAAACATAAAAAATGACCGAGACAATTCAAACATCGCTTCTTATAGCAATAATTGGTATAATAGGAATATATATCTTTATGTTTATTTTTTACCTACTTATCAAATTACTTGACATGTGGTTTCCTAACGAAAAGGAGAATCATAAAGATAATATAATCAATGAAATGGGAAGTATTGAAAGCGAATAGCTGTTTTTATATTTTGTTATTTCTGTTGTTTCCTAACGTCTGCACCCCACATTAACTTATCACGCAGAGTTTCGTAAAATGTTTGCCCAACTCTTTTTACAACCCTCAATGTGTAATCTGCCTTTCTAATTTGAATATTAATTGTTTCGTCGAGAACACGTGATTGACCATCTACTGACACCAAAAACATATGGCTTCGACTTTCCACTTTAAGTGAAATTATACTACTATCATCAACTACTAATGATCGCGATGTAAGATTATGTGGAGCAATTGCAGACAAAATAATACTAGGTGTAGTTGGTGCAAGAATTGAGCCACCAATACTTAGAGAGTATGCAGTAGAACCAGTTGGTGTAGATACTATAAGCCCATCAGCTTGATACGAAGTTAGATAATCGTTATTAATATATGCATGTATTGAAAGCATAGATGCTGTGTCTTGTTTCAAAAGTGCAATCTCATTTAATGCATGTGAATTAAAGTGTTCCGGTGGAAAAGTTTCATCAGTAGACATCTTAAGTAAAGTTCTCTCTTCTTCTCGATAATTTCCTTGTATTACTTCCTCGAGTGTTTCATCGACATCTGAATAGTTTATGGCAGCAAGAAATCCTAATCTTCCGGTATTAATACCAAGTACAGGTATACCAGTTCTTCCAACTGTTGTTGACGTTCTGAGGAATGTACCATCACCTCCCACACTAACTACCATATCTACTGCCGGCAGTGATTCTACCAACTCGCAAACAGATCCTAATCTTTGTTTTATGTACGATGGTAAAGTATTAAAAAAACTCTCGGGTAGACATAAACTGCCACCATGCCTTATTATAGATTCACAAACACCAAGAATCTGCTCTTCTGCTTTAGCAGATCTATCGGGAAACATACTTCCAAAAAGTGCAAATTTCATCTTTTATAAATATTACATATCAAGATAATACATCAACTCACTTAATCTCTCTTTTTGTTGATCGGTTATCTCTCCCTCTTTCATAAAATAATATACTACATTGTAATTGAATCTCTCAAAACTCCTTAGTATTGAAGTTAGATCTGAAATATCAAGCTTAAGTGAAACAAGTAGTACTGATCCACCGGAAATTGGCAATATATTTAATGCAATAACATGAGAGTTATTACTTTCAATTATTCTTGCAATTTCAGTTAACATATAATCCTTCAAAGGAACTTCCAGAATTATGAGAGAATTCTCTGTTTCCGAAAGTTCTGTAAATTGCTCAGGTGTAAAAGGTTTTGCAAACTTTTCTACCTGTTTTTTGATAAATTCTTTCGTCGACATTGAGAAAATGGTTATTTCGTATTACTTTTGTATCAGTTTTACAAAGATGGTGAATTTTTGTGTATTAAAATCTCCTTATACTGTTTTTATTTTATTTTTTTATTTATAATTGGAGGTACCACTTTGTGTCAAAATGTATAAAATATATGACTAAACTTAGTGTAAATGTGAACAAGATTGCTACTCTGAGAAATTCTCGAGGAGGTAATTTACCTGACGTTGTTAAAGTAGCAATTGATTGTCAGTCATTCGGTGCTGAAGGCATAACGGTACACCCACGTCCAGATCAAAGACATATTAGGTATTCAGATGTGTTTAATCTACAATCGAAAGTAATTACAGAATTTAATATTGAGGGTAACCCAACACCTGAATTTATTTCTCTCATTGGTAAAATAAGACCCGCACAGGTAACTTTAGTACCTGATGCAACAGATGCTTTAACTTCTGATGCCGGATGGGATACAATAACTCACAAGGATTTCCTTTCCGATATAGTAGGAAGGTTTCAATCTATGGGAGTGAGAACTTCAATATTTGTGGATCCTGTACCTGAAATTATACGCATGGCTTCACAAATTGGCACAGATAGAATTGAGTTATACACAGGTCCGTATGCAGAAAAGTACAGTCAAGACAGAGAAAGTGCAATTGCACCTTATATAGAAGCTGCAACTTTAGCAAAAAATCTTGGTTTGGGTATAAATGCTGGTCATGATCTGAATCTTGAAAATCTTAACTACCTATATATAAATATTCCTTGGCTTAAGGAAGTCTCGATTGGACATTCACTTATTTGCGATGCAATATATATGGGATTGGAAAAAACAATAAAAGCGTATAAAGATTGTTTAAAAGAATCTCTACCTGAGGTTAGATAACACAAAATTCATATCTTTATAAAAACAAAAACAATTCATATAACTATTTAACAGTAAACTACAGTATGATTTTTTTGCAATTACCCTCGCCGGCTGACACAGCACAGGCATTATACAACACAATGCAGCAAACTGTTACCCCAGAAACTGCTGAAGTTACAATGAATGCATTCGACCTTGCACTAAAAGGTGGCTGGTTAATGATTGTACTTCTAATTCTGTTGCTAATGTCAATTTATGTACTAATTGAACGTACATTGGTTATAAATAAAGCAGCAAAAGAGGATAATTCCTTTATGAATAGAATTAAGGATTATATTCATGATGGTAAAATTGATGCTGCGGTGAATCTTTGTCGCAATACAGATACCCCAACTTCAAGAATGGTTGAAAAAGGGATTTCAAGACTTGGTAGACCAACTGCTGATGTAATGTCAACAATTGAGAATCAAGGCAATATTGAGATTTCTCAACTTGAAAAAGGTCTTCCGGTATTGGCGACATCAGCATCAGGTGCACCAATGGTTGGGTTTTTAGGCACTGTGACCGGTATGGTAAAAGCATTTATGGACATGGCTAATGCAGGTGCAAATGTTGATGTAAACATCCTTTCTACCGGTATTTATGAAGCTTTGGTTACTACAGTTGGTGGATTGATAGTGGGTATTATTGCTCTCTTTGCGTATAATTATCTTACAACACGCATTAAGGGTATAGTGAACAAACTGGAAATGAGAATCATGGAATTTATGGATATTCTAAATGAGCCTGCAGCATAAAATCAATAATATATGGCATTAAAACAAAGGTTTCCGATAGAAGCAAACTTCAGCATGGCATCCATGACTGACGTAATTTTCTTGTTGCTTATCTTTTTTATGATTACATCCACAATTGTAGTGCCCAATGCTATTCAGGTTTTACTTCCTAGGTCTCAACAACAAGCACAAGCAAAACCTATAACTAGGGTGACGATAGATAAGGATCTCAACTATTATGTTGCAAATGCAAACGAAACAGAAAGACAGGTTTCTTTTGAGGATATAACACCTTTTTTACAATCAGTTTATTCTGCCCAACCAGATATATTCGTTGCGTTGTATGCTGATGAAAGTGTACCATATAGAGAAATTGTTAGAATATTGGATATAGCAAATCAAAATCAATTTAAAATGGTGCTGATGACGAGGCCTAATTAATAATCGTTTTAGCTTATGAAACAGATTTCGAGAGAAGAATTAGGAGGAATGATAGGAACAACAGTTTTCGCAGTGTTGCTCTTCCTGCTACTTTTATTCTCATATTTCACATTAGCTACACCACCTGAGGAACTTGAAGGTATACCTGTTATGTTTGGTATGACAGATGATGCTTCCGGTGCTTTTGAATCACCTTATAATGAGGTTACACCTACGCCAACTCCACAAATTGAAACACCTCCACAACCACAAAACGAACAATTTATTACTCAAAACACTGAACCTACTATTGACATTGAAGCTCAAAGAGAGGCAGAAAGGAAACGTGCAGAGCAAGCTGAAGAGAGAAGAAGAGTCGAAGAAGCTGAGCGTATAAGAAGAGAGAAAGAGGCTCAAGCACGAAGAATTAATGAACAGATGTCGGGTCTTTTCGGAGAAAGTAATGAAAACCGTGGAAATACAGAGGGCACAGGCACACAGGGAGTTTCAACAGGAAATTCTTCACAAGGTTCTCCAATTGGTGATGGGGGTATAGGTACTTATGACTTGGGCGGAAGAAGTTTGGGCAGAGGTGGTCTTATTCAGCCAAATTATAGTGTGAACGATTTTGGCAAAGTAGTTGTTAACATAACAGTAGATCCAAGTGGTAATGTAATACACGCTGAAATTGGTAAAGGAACAAATACACCTAACACCTCGCTGAGAAGCGAAGCACTAAAAGCAGCAAAAAACACTAGATTCAATGCTATTAGCTCCGTTAATAATCAGCAAGGAACCATTACTTACGACTTTAGTCTAAAGTAATTAATTGTTTAAATCTCAATAGTTATCAATTAATTAATAATTAATCAGTTGAACACCAAATAAAAAAAAGAATTATGAAGAAAGTAGCACTCTTTTTAGCAAATGGATTTGAAGAAATTGAAGCGCTCGGAACAACAGATATACTAAGAAGAGCGCACATTGATGTTGTTACAGTTTCAATTACAAACGATAAGACTGTTAAAGGTGCACATAACATTAAAGTAGAAGCAGATAATACATTTAGTAACATAGACTTTACTGATTTTGATATGTTGATTTTACCCGGAGGAATGCCGGGAGCTAAAAACCTCAATGAACTCGTGGAGCTAAAAAAACTCCTTACCGAGTTTAACAGCAAACAAAAATTTATTGCCGCAATTTGTGCAGCACCTATGGTTTTAGGTGGCTTGGGATTACTTAAGAACAAACGAGCAACATGTTATCCAGGTTTTGAACCAGAACTAATAGGAGCAACAATAACTGGAGAAAATGTAGTGGTTGATGAAAATATTATTACCGGTAAAGGTCCCGGATTGGTATTTGATTTCGGGCTAAGAATAGTAGAACAACTATTAGGGCTTCAGGTTAGAAGAGAAGTACAAAATGGACTACTCCTCTGAAATAGAAGTGATTTAGTTATATTTTTGGTGCAAAGTATTGGTTATTAATAAAAAACCAACTATCTTTGCACCGCTTTTTTTATAGCTATTTCTTTAGATTAGAACCGAATATGAAATATTTATTCATTCCAATTAATATTAATTGTCGAGAATAGTCTATAATGAAGAAATCAACATAATGTCTCACTTATTTAATTTAAACAATTATTCAACAACAAATGACTGAAAACCTAAAAACAGTAGCACCCATTGAGGATTTTGATTGGGCTGCGTATGCTCAAAATGATCCTTATAGTAAGGAAAGCAGAGAAGAACTTGCTGAAAGCTACGAGAACACGCTAAGTAAAATTAGCGATAAGGAAGTAGTTACAGGTATTGTTACCTCCATGAACAAGCGCGAAGTGGTTGTAAACATTGGATATAAATCTGATGGCGTAGTTTCTATGAATGAGTTCCGTTACAATCCTGAACTTAAAATTGGCGACGAAGTAGAAGTTTATATCGAAAGCCAAGAAGATAAAAGAGGTCAATTAATACTATCTCACAAAAAAGCACGAGCATCGCGTGCATGGGATCGTGTAAATGCTGCACTCGAAAACAATGAAATAATCAAGGGTTATATCAAATGCCGCACAAAAGGTGGTATGATTGTAGATGTATTTGGCATCGAAGCATTCTTACCTGGATCACAAATTGATGTTAAACCAATCCGCGATTACGATATATTTGTGGATAAAACTATGGAATTCAAGGTAGTGAAAATTAATCCTGAATATAAAAACGTAGTAGTTTCACATAAAGCACTTATAGAAGAAGAACTTGAACAACAGAAAAAGGAAATTATTTCCAAGCTTGAAAAAGGACAAGTACTTGAAGGAATTGTAAAAAATATTACATCATACGGTGTATTCGTAGACCTTGGTGGTGTAGACGGACTAATTCATATTACTGACCTTTCATGGGGACGTATTCAGCACCCGGAAGAAGTTGTTCAACTTGACGATAAAATCAATGTTGTAATTCTTGACTTTGATAACGAGAAAAGGCGTATAGCACTTGGACTAAAACAATTAACTCCACACCCATGGGATGCTCTAAGCGAAACTCTTAAGGTAGGAGATATTGTTAAAGGTAAAGTTGTTGTTATGGCCGATTACGGTGCATTTGTTGAAATTGCAGCCGGAGTAGAAGGCTTAATACACGTTTCAGAAATGAGCTGGACTCAGCATCTACATAGTGCACAAGACTTTATGAGTGTAGGTGATGAAGTTGAAGCAGTGATACTTACATTAGATCGTGAAGATCGTAAAATGTCACTTGGTGTTAAACAACTTAAACCAGATCCATGGGAAAGTATAGAAGAGAAATTCCCTGTTTCAAGTACACACACTGCAAAAGTGCGTAACTTCACAAACTTTGGTGCATTTGTTGAGATCGAAGAAGGTGTTGAGGGATTAATTCACATATCAGACCTATCATGGACTAAAAAGATCAAACACCCAAGCGAAGTAACTGAAATTGGTGCTGAAATAGAAGTTCAAGTATTAGATATAGATAAGGAAAACCGTCGTCTAAGTCTTGGTCACAAACAGCTTGAAGAAAACCCATGGGATGTATTCGAAACAATTTTCACAGTTGGTTCAGTACACGAAGGAACAATTATTGAACTGTTTGACAAAGGAGCAGTTGTTTCTTTACCATACGGAGTAGAAGGATTTGCAACACCAAAACATCTTGTTAAAGAGGACAATACCCAAGTACAACTCGAAGACAAACTAGAATTTAAGGTAATTGAATTTAACAAAGATGCAAAACGTATAATTGTTTCTCATAGCCGTATACACGAAGACATCTCAGGTGATGATTCCAGAAAAAAAGGCAAGCGCTCATCCAAGAAAGATAGTGGAATGGAAGCGGCCTCTATAGCTCCAGCAGTAGAAAAAACCACTCTTGGTGACATTGAAGAATTAGCTGCTCTGAAAGAGAAGTTAGATAACCAAAAAGTTGAAGCTTTTAAAAAGGAATCTCAAAAGAAAGCAGAAAAAGAAACTGAAGTAGCAGATGCTAAAACTGAAGAAAAAATTGAAGATGCTCAACCTGAACCACAAGTGGAAACTGAAGTTCTAAAGGATGAAGTAGAAATTGAATCTGAAGTTAAAACTGAAGAAGCTACAAAAGAAGCTGAAGAAAAAGCAGAAAATGAGGATTTAAAAGAAGAGAAAGAATAACTCCTCACAATATAATTTCTAAAAGGGTATTTCATTAATTGATTTACCCTTTTTTTATATCTTTGCCACGTCCTGAAAGCTATAACGTTTATTTAGGAGTAGTCAATCTTTACAGCACGTAGTATAAGGAGTAGAAGCATATAAATTAAAAGCTTCTGCATTAAAAATCACAGTAAAATTTAAAATGAATCCATTTCAAAATAATAAGCCATATAGAGATTTTTCTGAATATTTATCTGAAAAATTTCCATCCAAGGTACAGAAAATTTCAATTAACGCCGGCTTTACATGCCCAAACAGAGACGGGAGCAAAGGTTATGGTGGCTGCACCTACTGTAACAATCAAAGCTTCAGCCCAGGTTATGGTAAACCAACTCTAACAATTACAGAGCAGTTAGAAGATGGAATAAATTTCTTCTCACACAAATATCCTGAGATGAAATACTTAGCATATTTTCAATCGTATACCAACACCTATGATCCAATAGAAGATTTAATTAATAAATATGAAGAAGCCCTATCTTATCGAGGAGTAGTGGGACTAATTATTGGCACACGTCCAGATTGCATGCCGGATAAACTCTTAGATTATTTTGAACAACTAAATAAAAAAACATTTGTATTAATAGAATATGGTGTTGAATCAACTCTAAATAGAACATTAGATAGAGTAAACCGACTTCATAGTTATGAAGAGTCAGAAAATATGATTCGAAGAACTGCAGAGAGAGGAATACCTGTTGGTGCACACATGATACTTGGATTACCCGGTGAAACAAAAGAAGAAATATTAAATCATGCATACAAGCTTTCTGAATTACCTCTAACTACTATCAAGCTGCATCAACTACAGATTATTAAAGGCACACTTATGTCTCGAGAATATAGGGTAAACCCGGAGGAATTCAATCTATTCGAACTTGATGAATATATTGATCTTTGTGTAAGTTTTGCAGAGAGATTAAATCCTGAAATTTATATTGAAAGATTTACTTCTCAATCACCCGAGAAGCTACTTATAGCACCTGAATGGGGTCTAAAAAATTATGTTGTTAGAGATATGATAATAAAGCGTTTCACAGATCGAAACACTTATCAAGGAAATATGTATTTAATTAAACAATAAAAGCCAGAATAGAAAACATCAAGTTTTCTTTATAACTCCACTCATTTAATTAAAATATTACTATTATCTGATAGCTCAACTCTAAGGAATTGGTTATTTTCTATAATAATATTATCAACTTTATCAAAGTAAAACTTATGTTTATTCCAATGAAATGGTTCAAAATCATTGTTATGTAACACAGTATTATTACGAAAAATCAAACCATCAGTAGACTTAGCATACAAAATTGGCTGATCAAACATTTCAAATATATTATTCTCTATCACAATTCCTGAGTGAAAGAGTTTTTTCTGATCTCTTAAATTTGGTATTTCCGGGTATATGAGATTACAGCATTTGTGAACTGATAATTAGCTGTAAGGGCATTAACAAACCTGTTATTCCTAATAGTTACATCACGGCATGCGCCTGTTTCATACCAACCATTGCTATCTCCGCAAAGTAATATTGCAGCACCATGGGTATGATCAAACAGATTACCTTCACAAAGGACTCGTTTAGGAGTACTAAATAGTGATCCTCTGGCTCGGTTGTTCCTTATAGTATTATTTGAAAAGATTACCTCTGGTGTCCATGTAATATTTTCACTCATCTGAGCCAGCAAGCCCATTCCTTCGGCATAATGAACAGTAACGTTCTCTAAATAAGTATCAAGACATTTATTAATAAATATCCCTGGAGTAGGACGATAATATGAACGTAAAATAAAACGTTCTCGGGGTGTAGTTTCATTAATTTGATACCACCCTTTTATACTTAAAACATTTGGTGATTTCTCACTTACAACCTCAGGATTAAAATAAAGATCTCTTCTTAGATATGTAAGTCTCTTATCCTCACGAAAAGACATTGCTGTTTCTGGAACAATTTCAAAGGATTCTCCAACAATAATCAATCTTCCATCCTCAATACGGTAGTTTCCGGAAGGATATATTTCAGATATCAATTCATCACTATCCGCATTCACTTCTAAAACATTAAGCTGACGTAATGCAGGTAACTCAAAATCGATGGAAAAATTCTTTAATGTTATATTCTCAGAATTTAAAAGAGAAAAAGGAATTATTCTCCCATGAAAAACAAACTCAGAACCATTTCCATCGATTGTAACATTTCTGAGATTTTCTAAAGCAATTCCCACTTTTTTTGGGCTTGTTTGATCATGATTTGAGATATAATATTCACGAACAAAAGCTCTATCTTCAAAAAAATGGTATGTACCTTTGGGTAAAGTAACTAAAATCAAAACATTTAAGATGTAATATAAAATCTTCATCGGACTAATAGTAAATTTAAACATTTAAATATAAACACCTATTGATTAAAAAAAGCAATTCATTTTAAAAGCTTTTAAACACCAAATTTGCAATCTCACCTTTCTTCATATCGATAGAAATAAAACCATCTTCTGACTGAATCTCCCTTTTATCCTTATAAATTGAAGATACATATTCAGGAACAACTAATTCAAATATATTATCCACTTGAGCAAGCAAAACTAAAGAAGTTAATTTACCATCCGCCCAAACAGCGTCTACTTCAGCACCGTCTCTAACTCGCAACCCTT
>DATGMV010000449.1:0-2676 GCA_035307185.1 Fermentimonas sp.
TCTCAACCCAATGATCCCAATGTTTATACATAAGATCATCAACAATCCTACCGGATGCCTGAGGCAAGTCGCTATACCTATCTACTGCTGCTTCAACACTCTTTACATCTTTTACAAATAATACTTTTCTACCGTCGGGCGAGATGCTGAAGCCGCTAATATCGCCTTCAACCTTAGATATCTGGGTCATACCTCCACCATCCGGATTCATGCTCCATATTTGTGTGGCACCTGTTTCGTTGCCCAGAAAAGCAATTTTTTGTCCATTGTTATACCAACGAGGGTTGCTTTCACGGTTATTTGTAACTGTAAGTTGCTTCTTTCCTGAGCCGTCGCTATTCATTACAAAAAGTTCTGAGTTTGTTTTATTTTGCTCAACACTCACATATGTAACTTGATAAATAAATCTCGACTTGTCAGGTGACACTTGCACCTCACCTATTCTACCAAAGCCATATAAAACCTCTGGGGTAATTATTCCGTCTTTTATTGTTGGTTTTGCTTTCCCTATAATCTCTGTCATATCTTTTTTACTTCTTTCTTGAGTAGAATTTGATGTGTTGCTGCACGAAATAGCACTTCCACCAATAAGAATAGCCATAATTATTATTTTTACATTCATTTTACTCGGGATTAAGTTATTTAAGAGGTAGGCTTAAATTGTATGTGGATTATTATTAAATATGTTTTTTAATAATCTGTATCTAATTATATTCCGTTTGTAATTTCTCCGTCTATCATGTGAATTGTTCGGTCTGTTATAGATGCAAGGTGCTCGTCGTGAGTAACAATAACAAAAGTCTGATTGAGCTTTTTTCGTAAATCGAAGAATAGTTGATGAAGATCCTCTTTATTATCGCTATCGAGACTGCCTGAAGGTTCGTCGGCAAAAACTACGGATGGGTTATTGATGAGTGCTCTGGCTACAGCAACTCGCTGTTTCTCACCACCTGACAACTCTGCCGGCTTGTGTTCTATTCGCTCAGAAAGCCCCATCATATTGAGAAGTTCTAATGCTTTTTCTTGAGCTACGCCATGCTTGACCTTACCAATAAGAGCCGGTATCATAACATTTTCAAGAGCAGTAAACTCAGGAAGGAGTTGATGAAACTGGAATACGAAGCCAATATTTTTATTACGAAAGTCTGACAATCTCTTATCGTTCAATTCGCTTAGTTCGTTATTATCTATATATATTTTACCAGTATCGCCCTTTTCTAACGTACCCATTATCATGAGGAGGGTTGTTTTACCTGCACCACTGGGACCTACTATTGAAACAATTTCTCCCTTTTTCACCTCAAGGTCAATACCTTTGAGCACTTGCAAATCGCCAAAACTTTTGGTTATGTTTTCTACTTTTATCATGAGTTAAGCTCATTGTTCTATTTCACAAGAATTAAGAATACGAAGTTAGGAAAAAATTGCATCTTTACATATAAATAGCTTTATATTTGTGCTATGGATAATTTACATAAGATGCGACAGGAGTACATGTCTGGAAACCTGAATGAGGAATTGATGCCACAGGACCCTATGCAGATGTTTAAAATGTGGTTTAGTGAAGCTATTGAAACTGGACTTACAGAACCCAATGCAATGACGGTTGCGACTGCGTCATTGGACGGTAAGCCTTCTGCAAGAGTAGTATTACTAAAGGAAGTAAATAATATGGGGTTTGTATTTTTTACAAACTATTTAAGCAGGAAAGGTAGAGAAATTACTGTAAATCCTGAAGTAGCTTTAGTATTTGATTGGCATGATATGGAGCGACAGGTGAGAGTTGAAGGCAGGGCAGAAAAGTTACCTGTAGAAGATTCAGATGCTTATTTTAATTCCCGTCCCGAAGATGCCAAGATTGGAGCCTGGGCTTCACCACAGAGTAAGATTGTGAATAATAGAGACGAACTTGAGAAGCTTGAGGATGAAATTATGGAGCAATTTGAAGATATGGAGGTACACCGACCAAGTCATTGGGGGGGTTATCTAATTCGACCAAGTGTGATTGAGTTTTGGCAAGGCAGACCTAACAGAATGCACGACCGAATTGTTTATTATAATACAGAAGAAGGATGGTCTATGCACAGGTTGGCACCCTAAACAAGTTTATTCTTTGGTATAGTTGCTACAAATTCTTTCAGATAGAACGGTTCGAAGTAAGCACTATTCACAAAGTTCTTTTCTCTGTATGCTTGTTCGGCAAGTGTACCCATTGAACTTGCAAGTGGATCAATGTTGTCTATGAAATGAGCGTTTGGATGCGAAATCACTTTTTTACATTTTTCTGAACCGTTGCCAAAAAAGGCTATTTTATGTTTTTCAAGCAGGCTGTTGTAACTGTCGCTCTCAATTATATCGGCAGAGGTTTTGCGAACTAAATTGAGTGAGGTGTCATATATCGTGGAATAAACTTCCATTCGTCTTGCATCAATCATAGGACAAATAAGTCCGCCCTCCCCTAAACTATCTTTAATAAATGATGCCATTATGAGGTGCGTTGGTATGGCAATTATGGGGATATCCAGACCATAGCTGAGACCTTTTGCTTCAGAAACACCAATTCGCAGTCCAGTGTATGAACCGGGACCACTACTAACGGCTATGGCATCGAGCTTGAGGTTATTTACTCTTACATATTCCATAATTTCGTGAACGTATAAGCCAAGGAGAGTCGCA
>DATGMV010000450.1:0-3535 GCA_035307185.1 Fermentimonas sp.
GCTTCTCTATTTCTTTGAAATTATATTCCATTGCAACATTTCTTTAAAAACGTTGCAAAGATAGTGATTTCTTTGTGATTATAACTTAGTAGTATGGTTCTAATCCTTATACATACTATCGATTTCTGTGGAGTATTTTTCGAGTATAATTTTTCTACGGAGTTTAAGAGTATTGGTTAGCTCCCCCTCTTCAACACTAAAGGGACGAGGTAGAAGTATTATTTTTTTAATTTTCTCGTAATTAGTAAACTGTGATTGAATGAGTTCTATACGACCAAAAACATAATCATTTATTTGTTGATTTTTCACTAATTCTTCTACATTATCGTATGGTATCTTCTGCTCGGTTGCATATTGCTCAAGAGTTTGATAATTAGGGATTATAAGAGCACTTACAAACTTTCTACTATCTCCGATAACTGCAATCTGATCAATATACTTATCTTCGCCTAACCTTGATTCAATCATCTGTGGTGCTATATACTTACCATTGGAAGTTTTATAAAGATCCTTGATACGTTCAGTTAGAATAATTTCATTTTTATCTGTAAGTGATCCTGCATCACCCGTTCTAAAGAAACCATCTTCAGTAAACACCTCTTTAGTGGCATCGGGTTTATTATAATAACCCCTCATAACAGTGCCACCTCTTACAAGTATCTCATTATTATCCCCTATTTTTACTTCAATATCCGGCATTACTTTGCCAACTGTTCCTATCTTGAACCCCGTTGCAGTAAAACAACTTACTGTTGCAGTAGTTTCAGTTAATCCGTATCCATAAATAATATGGATATCAATAGATTGCAAGAATTCATTAATGTTATCTGAAAGAGGTGCCCCGGCAACAGGAAAGAAATTGCCTCTGTCGATACCCACTATCCGTTTTATTAAATAATAAACGGTGCGTCTATAAATATTAAATTTTATTCTTAAACCCAAAGGAGATCTTTTACCCACATTTACATATTCTAAATTAAACTTCTTACCTGTTTTTACGGCATCGTTGAAAAGCCACTTGACTACTCCATAAGAATTATCAATTGTCTCTTTAACACCGTCGTAAACTTTCTCCCAAAACCTCGGAACATTACTCATAAGTGTAGGACGTATCTCTTTTATAGTTTTCCTAATTTGGGCAGGATCTCTATTAACTGCTACTGTAATTCCTTTAGAAAGACAGTAGTAGGTCCATGCTTTTTCAAATATATGGGTTAATGGTAAAAAGCACATCGAAAGATCTTTATCTGAAATATTTAAGATTCTTAAATCGTGAATTTCAAAAGCTTTAAGGAAGTTTGAATGAGTTAGTATTACACCTTTTGGGTCGCCGGTAGTACCTGAAGTGTAAATTATTGTGGCTATATCGTTTTCGTTTAAGTGTCTAATCCTCGCTTGTACAAGAGAAAGAGACTCAGAGTTATCACCTCTTGTTATAAATTCATCAAAATATATTGATGTTTTATCATCTGAATTAATAACAACACTACGATCAAAAATAATAATTTTATTGAGCACATGACTTTCTTGTTGTACCTTGTATGAATTATTATACTGAAACTGCTCACCTACAAAAATTATATTTATACCGGCATCCTCTACTATATATTTCACCTGACTGGGTGAAGATGTGGCATACATAGGAACCACAACTACTTTGTTTGCATAAGCTGCAAAATCTGTAAACAGATACTTTTCCATATTTTGAGAATAAATACCAATTTTATCATTTGGTTTTAATCCCATTTCGGCCATTGCCTGAGCAGACTTCATAATTTTTTCGGAGAATTCTATCCATGACAAATCAGCCCAACTACCTGCTTGATCCTGATATTTTAATGCTGTTTTGTTTTTATATTTTTGGGTCTGTTTATGGATTAACTCTCCTAAGTGATTGTATGCCATATTTTTTATCGTTTATGTATCCAAAAGTACACTAATTTATCATTAAATTCGAACAATAAAACAACATTTTTGGTTTAATAATATGGTTTATATTTTTCGTAGATGTTTTTTATGAAATTTCCATCTTAACATTCTTAATACTCGACAGTTAATTAACTACACTTAACGAGAATTTATTTTGGAAATTGAAACGTCTGTTTATCTTTGTACTGTTATGAAAAGACAGGGTCGCACATTACTGATATTTTTTACTGTGCTTATATCCAATGTGGTAGAAGCTCAAGATTATTATGCTACAAACCTGAATCCGGATTATAAAACACCCATTTCAACAATATATCTAATGCCAAATGTTTATCCTGCTGTTATTTCGGAGGGTGACACAATAGCTTGTATGTGGTTAAGCGATTTCATAAAATACTCACCGATTACATTTAGGAATACTAAAGAACAGGTTGCATACTCTAAATTGGTACGTGATGTAAAAAAAACACTGCCTTACGCTAAAGAGATTGCAAACATCATTACTGAGACGTATGAATATATGGAAACATTGCCAAACGATAAGGTAAGACAACAGCATCTAAACAAAATGGAAAAGTATTTAATGGATGAGTACACACCTAAAATGAAAAAACTAACCCGATCTCAGGGACAACTTCTAATGAAGCTTGTAGACAGGGAAACTAACTCCTCTTCTTATCACATAATAGACGCATTTATGGGCAGCTTTAAAGCATGGTCTGCCAACTTATTTGCTAAACTTTTTGGCAACGATCTTAAAATCAGATACAATCCATATGGCGAGGATCGGGTTACCGAAAGAGTATGTGTATTAGTGGAGCAAGGGGTAGTTTGATTTATTTTTACTACCTTTGTACTATTACATTGATTTTTTAGATTTATGCGAATAAATTTTCTCGATTCCTTTCAACCTACCCTATTTCAAACTTTAAAGACCTACAACAGAGAAAAATTCATGGCAGATTTGATGTCAGGATTAATCGTTGGTGTTGTTGCGTTACCTCTTGCAATTGCTTTTGGGATAGCTTCCGGAGTTACGCCGGAGAAAGGTATATATACCGCAATAATTGCAGGTTTTATAATTTCATTTCTTGGTGGTAGCACTGTACAGATAGGTGGTCCTACAGGTGCATTTATTGTAATTGTTTATGGCATAGTTGAACAGTATGGTGTACAAGGACTGGCTATTGCAACTGTTATGGCAGGTATAATGCTTGTTGTAATGGGGTTCATTAAGTTAGGTTCAATAATAAAATTTGTACCTTATCCAATTGTTGTTGGATTTACAAGCGGTATAGCACTTACAATATTCTCTACTCAAATTAAAGACTTTTTCGGACTCACAACACCCAAACTTCCATCTGGTTTTATTGAGAAATGGTCGATATATTTTAATCATTTCGATTCAGTAAATTGGTGGGTTACCCTTATAGCTGCTTTAAGTGTTACCATAATTATACTAACACCTAAAATATCAAAAAAGATACCAGGTTCACTTGTAGCAATAATCTTAATGACGGTTGTTGTTTACCTACTAAATAGATATACAAATATTAGTGGCATTGAAACAATTGGCGACAGATTTAATATTCAGAATCAGCTTCCT
>DATGMV010000451.1:0-3662 GCA_035307185.1 Fermentimonas sp.
TCCTCCAAGTACCTTCTCTTAATGTAAAACGTGATATAGCTGCCTGAACTGCATCCTGGTTAATAGTGTTATTTCCATCTCTGCTTTTAAAATCTCCTATATTCTCCTCAGCCCATTTTAATCTTATAAGTATCGAGTCGGTAACCATTTTTCTATCATCTCTGGGTCCAAACGCCTCGGGCGACGACTCGTCTAATACTTTTGTTATCCATGGAACATCTCCAAATCTGTTCACCAACTCCATATACCAATATGAATGGAAAAAATATCCAACAGATCTCCAGTGATCTTTTTCTGCTTGTGTCAAATTATCTGCACCATCAATATGTTCCAACATCATATTGACATGTCTGATGTAACTGAAATCCCATCCATTACCGGATGATGCATTTGTTATTGTCTGGAATGCATAAGGATTGAAATTATTCCTACGGGTAAGGTATCCTGCCCAAACATCTCCCAGATATGGCCCATTCAAAGCAAAACCATTATTTAGTGAAGTTGCAATGTTATTATTGGTAAACATCCCATATAGTGGAAAAACAAACGATTTAAAATTATCATATGTTTCAAATGCAGTCTCTTCTGTTAACGAGGTTTTAGGATATTTATCCATAAAACTATCATTACAGGCAGTAATTACAAATAACAAACTGACCAGAAGTATATTTATATATATCGTTTTATTCATGATTCTATATTTTTAGATTGAAAAGAACATAATTAATTAGAATGTAATGTTAGCTCCAAAGGAAACAGTTCTGTAAAATGGATAATTCCAGTTTAAACGTTCTGGGTCTATTCCTTTAGGCAGAGTTGTGTAAGTTGCAAGATTCTCAACTCCCAGAAACAGTTTTAAGTTGCTAATTCCAATACTATTTGTAATTGTTTTTGGGAAAAGATATGAAAGTGTAATATTTTTCACTCTCAAATATGAAGCATCCTGTAAAAACTTATCCGACGTACGAGTGTTGGAACCTACATTTTGCACCTGTCCATAAATTCTATAATATTCAGGATTAGGGTCTTCCGGTATCATATAGTTGGGATCTTTCGGATCCTGACTAATAGGCTTCCAGTAGTTGGTCTGGTTATAGTAGATAGGTTGGAATACAGCATCAGATGAAGCCGAACCTGCAAATGGGAATATTGATTGCCCACCTAACCACACATCACGTTTACCTACTCCCTGCAGTAGAACTGTCAGTCCTATCCCTTTGTAATCCAAGCCCAAATTTGAACCAAACTGGTATCTTGCAGTACTGTTACCAATAATTCTCCTATCACCGGGATTTTCTAAAGTATTGTTACCTGCATCAATCTGGTTTTTACTATTATTGTCATCATTCAGGTTTTTAAATTTCAGATCACCCGGTCTTACATTATAACCCTGAATTGAGGTCACGCTCTCTTTCAACTTCCATGATTTTATATCTTCAAAATCATCAATTGAGTAATATCCATCTGATACATACCCCCATATGTTATTTAAATAGGCACCTTCGTAAAAATCACTCAATAAGCCGCTTTCATTAGAATACTTTGTAATCTTAGATTGATGGTCATACAAATTAAAACCTATGCTATAGCCCACGTTTCCAATTTTATCTCTCCAGTTCAAAGCAAGCTCCCAACCGTTTGTACGCATATCAGCACCATTTTGAGCAGGGGCTTCTGTTCCTACTACGGATGGAAGCTCAATAACTCCGGCTTTTGTGATCATTCCTTTTGTATCACGCTGATACCAGTCGAAAGTACCTGTTAGTCTGTTATTTAAAAGCGAAAGATCCAAGCCTATATCAGTGGTTTCAACTGTTTCCCAAGTAAAAGTACTGCTAACTAATCCCGGACTTTGTATTGTTACAACTTTCTGTCCATCAACCAACCATACTCCATCGGAACTGTTGATAACCATTGTAGGTGAATATTGATAGGGGCTAATAGCCTGATTACCAATTGTACCCCATGAAGCCCTAAGTTTTAATTGATCCATCCAGCTTCTTGTTGATTCCATAAAACTCTCTTCGGCAATTTGCCAGCCTGCAGAAACAGATGGGAAGAAACCAAATCGATTGCTCTTTGGGAATTTGGAAGAGCCATCGTAACGACCATTAACTTCCAGCAAATATTTATTCAAATAGTTATAGTTTAGCCTAAAGAATCCTCCCCTGATTGTATACTCATTGTAATTCTCATTCAACACTTTCTGTCCTGTTGCATTTCCTAATGATGGAACTGTTGAAGAAACCTGATCATACACCTGATTGTTGATCATTTCATAAAAACTCGCTTCCTGACTAAAGCCACCCATAGCTTTTAAATTGTGATTGCCAAACGACTTGCTATAAGTGGCATAAGTATTGACTGCATTATAATCAGTATAGTATCTTTGTCTTGTATAAACATCATTTGCAGGAGCTTCAGTTACAGCGAGTTGGATAGTTGTATGCTTCCATTTATCACTGTAATAAGAGTAGTTATAGTCATCTCTGTCAAATGTGTATTCAAATACTATCTCCAGGTCTTTAACAGGTTTAATTATCGACTTAGAGAATATGCGGGGATTATTTCTGCTAGTATTTGTCGTATTGCTAAATAAAATCAAATTTTTAGGAGTGAAAAGAGGCACCTCTTCTCCTGTCAGAGTCAGTGAACCCGGCATCATTCCCTCAGGGTAATAATTACCAAGACGCAATGTATATATGTCATTGCCTCTACCCTGTGGCATCGATTGTTTAGACTGAGCATATCTTACATCTAGCTCCTGAGTAAACCAATTTGTCATATCAGCAGAGATATAAGAGCTTACATTAAGTCGGCGATAGTTATCTTTATCAGTAATAAGCGGACCATCTTCAGAGCTGTAACCTCCCGACACTCTGTATCTTACCTTCTCAGTTCCTCCGGAAGCCGATAAATTGTGAGTATTATAATATCCGGTAGTCAATATATTGTCAAAAAGGTCTTTCTCATGCAGATAATATGGAGTACCATCTTCATCTATATAAATTCCGTCTCCTATTGTATTAAACTTCGACGGGTTTGTTTTGAACTCTTCAACATATTGTGCCCATTTAGTTACATCCTGACTGTTTGCCCAAAATGTATTGCTAAATCCAGCATCAATATATGCTTGAAAATATTTGCTTAGAGCTGCCTGCTCCGGCCTGTTTATAGATGTAGAAAAACCGAAGTTGTTATTATAATTAAGGTTAAAATCTGTTCCACTCTTAGGCCTTTTTGTTGTTACCAGTAAAACACCATTTGCTGCACGAGCACCATAAATTGCTGATGATGCAGCATCTTTAAGAACACTGATTGACTCAATATCCTCCGGATTCAACATGTTTAAATTTCCTGGAACGTTATCTATCAGAATCAGAGGTTCACCACCATTAATTGACAGTTGTCCGCGAATATTAATAGTTTTATTATTCTGACCAGGAGTTGAACCTCCTGAGATTGATAGTCCGGGCACCGCACCCTGAAGAGCAAGATGAGCACTGCTAATTGGACGATCGCCCAATACTTCTTCCATATTAACTGCTGTAACTGCACCAGTAAGATTTTCTTTTCTCTGTGTTCCGAACCCAACAACAACTACCTCATCCAGTAGTTCAGTATCATGCTCCATTACTACATTAATACGGGTTCGGCCATTT
>DATGMV010000452.1:0-3860 GCA_035307185.1 Fermentimonas sp.
CCTGTCCATTAACATCCGTTACTCTACCTCGAATCTGCAAAGTGCCCTCTTGGTAGCTCTCTTGAACGTTTTCGCCAATTATTGTACTTGCCTGTGTGTTGTTACAGACAATCAAGAATATTAACAAAAACGATAAATTGAATAAACTCTTTTTCATTTTTTCATTTTTTGTTTATTTACTTTGAATCGGTGTATTCTCTATATAGTATTCGTTTTTTTACGTTTTTATTGTGTTGTTTAATCTTTAGAAGTACGATGATTTATTCTGTTTTACTCATGTTGTTTTTTAATAAGTTTATTTATAGTTTGACTTACTTGTATCTTGCTTTAGGGTAATGCTTTGTGCCATATTAGTATATAAGAACTCCTTTATGATATATTATAAATATTGATTTACTATTTAAAAAAACTACAAATATGTACTTTCAAGTAGCTATAATATTAATAAATTTAATATATGCAACAAATATAAGAACAATAATTATCAAAATAGGTGTCATGTTTGTTAAAATAGCAATTAAAATCTGAATTTAATATAAGTTAACAAAAAAAATATTATGCTTTTTTTGTTGTACTCTCTATCAAAATATTCTTTTTCGAGTTAAGAGAGTTTAAGATATTAAAACTGTTATTTAAGTTTAAATACTGTACACATTGAATAGATAACATAAAGTAGCTGCCTACACAATTGCTAAAATTATTTAGGCCATTTTATTTCGATTCCTTGTTTTATAATGTTTGATTGAAAATCAGATAATAACTCATGGTTCTCTCTAATAGCCTTTGGAGGCACATTTTTCATATCAGAAAATGCAATTAAACATCCAACGGCTTCTCCTATACTCCATTCAACAGGATGTAGTCGGTAACAGCCATTTGTGAGATGTGTAGTGCCAATGTTCTTGTTGGCTGGAAGTAGGTTAGTCATTCTCTGAGGAAGAAGGGAGCCTAGAGGAATTTCAAATGGCAGTGAAGGAAAGTCTATATAGTTATTGCCGTTTGAGCTTGGGTGAAGGTCTATGTGATAGTAGCCTATTCCTACGCTATCATAAAAGTCGGCTGCTTTTTTTCCTTTTATTTCACCAGCAATCAATTTTCGGTTTTCTGCTCCAACATGTTCCTCCAATACAGTGAATTCAGCCCTAATCCTTCTTGCTTCACGTATGTATGGATATTTTGCCATACCATCTTCAGAGCCCATTATATCTCCTCTAAGTCTAAGTCCACGCCAGCCTGCACCGCCATCTGGACGTGGAGCTTCTGTTTTTAGCCAATAAAAGAGTGAGTGGCTTAACTCTTTACCTTTTTCTACCGTTTCGTTAAACTCTTCTTCAGATACATCTATTAGATTTCCCGGGAAAAAGTCGTTTTGTGGCCAGTTGACTATTGTAATATCTCCGTCGTATGTGCCTTTAGCAAAATTATTTTTGTTGATGATGCGTCTGTAGTTCCAAAGATTTAAAACACCATCTAAATTCTTTCCTGTTGGTTCAAATCCTAAGGTTTTTGGATTTAATGTGCGAGGATCGGAATATGAAAGATCTAATAATTTCCCCGACCATGGAGGAGTTAGATTGGGTACATAATTCCTCCAAAAGTTGTAGTTTTTAGGTGGATCAAGTACATTATCCACTTCCGGCTGATAATCCATTGCAAAACAAACAGTAAACGCTTGGTTGTTAGTGGGGTCAGCTTTGTCAGGAGCATGAAGCTCATTAGTGTCTTGTCTTGATTCCGTGCCGGTAATATATTCTGTACCTGTTAATGGGAGTAAATCGCCACATTCAGTTGCATCTACAAATGATTTTCCTGTTAGAATAAGAGAGTCGCCAGTGAACAAATTTAACAACTCTAAGTCGCTTACCTTGTCTCCGTTTACATTTGCACTTTTTACTTTGTAGTTGGTTAAAAGGCGTAGCTTACCACTGCTTAAGTAAGGAGAGAGCATGTCTGTCAGAACTGATACTGCCACTCTTGGTTCGTGGCATAAGCGTGAAACGGAGCCATCACCTGGATTCAGATTTGTACGTGAGCGTGCTTCATCTGTAAGTGGGTAATTTGCACGATAATACTCGCGTACCTTATTCCTGTACGTTCGATAAGATTGTGGTGCACCATGTGTTTCTATCCATTGATGCTCATCAGGTGGAACACCCTGTTGTGAAAGCTGACCACCAATCCAATCAGTTTCTTCAGTCATGATTACATTTAAACCATTTCGGCAACAGGCAATAGCTGCGGCGCAACCACCCATTCCGCCTCCTGCAATAATAACATCTGCACTCAATTCTTTGGTTTTATTGTTTTTCTTTCTTATTCCGGGAGTTACTGTTGTTCCTGTTTTTGATTTGCAAGCCGGTAATGCTGCAGATCCTCCGATTAGAGCTGCGTATGTTAAAAAGTTCCTTCTATTCATAATGCGTTTGTCAAAATAATTTATAATCAAGATCCAAATTATATCTTTTATTTTTTACTCTTTATCCAAAATCTTTCAATGTCCTCAAGTGATTTACCTGCTGTTTCGGGCATTAACTTCCATACAATTAACATGTATGGTATACACATTAGTGCGAATAGGAAGAATGTACCTGCAGGAGTCGCATTTTCCAGTAGCCAAGGAGTAAGCTGTCCGATAAGAAATGTACCAACCCATAATGAGAATCCTGCAACTGACATAGCTAATCCTCTAACTCTTGTAGGATACATTTCTGAAAGGAATACAAATATAACTGCACTGATGGAGCCAGCAGTGAAGAAGATGTAGGAAAGAAAACAGACAAGCAGGAAGATATTGCTTAAGCCTAACGCATCTCCAATTAAGAAGTATACACCAATTAATATAAGTGAGATAATCATTCCTGAAACACCAAAATATACAAGTTTCTTTCTCCCTACTTTGTCAATTATGAATAATGCAAGTACAGTGGTTCCCATATTTACAAGCCCAATAAGTGACTGATAGAATAGTGAGTCTCCACTTGAGAGTCCGCTCGATTCAAATATTGAGGGTCCGTAATATAATACTGCATTTACACCCATAAATTGACCAAGTATTGCAATGGCCGATCCAATAAGTACTGCTCTGAATATACCAGGAGTAAAGATAATTTTCCAATTATCTTTTTCTTTAGAATCGAGCATCTGCTTTGTTTCGCTAACCTGAAATGATACATCTTTTTGATTAATGTATATTTTAGAGAAAGTGTTGATTGCAGCACTATCTTGCCCTTTAGTGAGTAACCAGCGCGGACTTTCAGGTATAAACAAAATTATAATGAAAAAGATAAGAGCTGGTATTGATTCCGCTCCCAGCATACCTCTCCATATTTCTGCTCCCAAAATTTTATTGATCAACTGGTTGTTTGAACTGAAGTCCATTGAGAAGTTCAATAAGTAATAATTCACAAGATATGCACCTAAGAATCCAACAGTAATAGCCAGCTGATAGAGAGATACCATTCTTCCTCTATGTGATGCGGGTGAGATTTCAGATATGTATAATGGGCAAACAATGGATACTATTCCTATGCCTATTCCGCCTATTATTCTATATATTACCAATTGATCGAAATTAACTGCAATGGCGCATCCTGCAGCAGACATAGTAAATAATATGGCCGATATTAGCATGGTTCTCTTTCTGCCGATACTATCACTAAGTGCTCCGGCAAAACTCACACCAACTATCGATCCTATGAGTGCACAACCAACGTACCACCCGCTCTGTATTGTTGTTAATGAGAACTGTCTGGTAACTTGTGATATCGTCCCTGAAATAACAGCTGTGTCATATCCAAATAAGAATCCTCCCAATGCGGCCACTACGGCAAGGAATATTACATAATTATTAAACTGCTTTG
>DATGMV010000453.1:0-2381 GCA_035307185.1 Fermentimonas sp.
AACCTCCGCCACCTCCGCCATTTGTGAGAGATCCGTATCCATAGCGTGCACTCCAACCATCCAGATTTGTGAAAATACTTTCTCCTTTTCCAGCTCCCTCATTAGGATCATAAGAACCTAAATATCCTCTAGAACCTACGCTAGCTATCGAACCATTGTTACCAGGTGCAACCATTGTACCATTATTTACAGTTGCCCCTCCTCTAAATCCTTTTTTGTCTGCATGTATTTTTCCAGTTCCATTAACAGTTAAGTCATTTAAAACTTCAACTGCAACAACTCCACCTGTATTTCCATTCCAACTTGTAGCTGTAATACTTGTACCTGAAGGAACTGTCAAACTGTTATAACGTGGTACACGAATAACTTGGCAATTATCATTTGCTCCAGCGTAGAAATACTTACTTACATTACAAGTAAAGGTGATTTCATTTGTTCCTGAAACAGACTTCACTTCTTTATACTCATAGAGCCCAGACGCCCAATAGTTTACCACATTACCAAATTCAATAAAATTGGGAATGAGTTCTGAAGGTCCACCTTCCTCAAAAAATGAGGTCTGCGCTACATATTTTCCGCCCCAGCCTATAACTGACCAGTCATCAATATCTGCAGTAACTCCCTGCACTTGATAGATTAACACCAAATCTCCTGGTCCTAAATCACCAGCGAAATCTGCACCATTCATCTTATTATCGTCCACATAAATGGTGGCTGTACTATTATACGGAATACTTTGCGTTACTTTCGCATAAGTATTAACGACTTTATTTAAAGAAGATACTGTGAGATCTCCATCTTTTCCTCTTTGTCCAAATGAGAACAATGTTAGGGTAAGAGCAACGATAGTTAGTAATGTTTTTTGCATAATCTAAAGACTTTTTCTAAACTCTATAACGTAATGTTTATACAAAACGTTAAAAAATAATAATGTCAATCTACAAATATGATAAAATATTTTTATGTTTCCCTTATAAAAGCGTTCATTTTAATTCAGATTTTTAAAGAAAAACTTCAATTATAATATTCTTTGCATAGTAATTTTCATATTTTAGTAACTTCTTAAGGGAGAAATCAATGAAAGCAAATAAGAATAGAAAGAAGAATAGAAAAAGGAATATTTCTCAAAAAGTTGGAAGACCTCCAGGGGATCTTTTATTTACTGGGGAACGAAAGATGGAGAAGACCAACATCAATCTGCTATCCTATAATCAGGATGAGATTGAAGAGACATTTTTCGCCACAATCAATGAAGTTATTGAGGCAATGGACCCACAAAAAACATCTTGGCTGAACATTGATGGACTTCACGAAGTGGATATTACGGAGAAAATCATTCAACATTTCAATTTACACAAATTAAGTGGAGAGGGAATTCTAAATACCAATCAGCGTCCTAAGCTTGACGACTATGATGAATATATTCATATCACAGCTAAAAACTTTTATGTTGAGAATAACAACATTGAGGAAGAACAAATTACCATTATTTTTGGTCCGAAATTCTTAATCACCTTCCAAGAAAAAGAAAATGAATTATTCAACAATTTCAGGAAACGACTAATAGAAGGGAAAAGTCAAGCCAGAAAAAGGCAATCAGACTATCTAGCTTACAACTTGTTAGATGCCATTATTGATCAATACTATGTTGCCATTGAAAGTTTTGGAGACACCATAGACAGCATCGAAAATGAAGTTATCATGAATCCAAGTGAGAAGTTGCTTTCACAACTCAACGAATTAAAGCAGGACATCTCCTATTTAAGACGAACAATATTCCCATTAAGAGAAGCGCTCAATCAATTTGAAAAGCTAGAATTGCCATATATTCACAAAGAAACAAGGTTATTTATTCGTGATTTAAGAGACCATACCATTCAAGTAATTGAAACGATAAACATCTACAAGGATTCTATTAACAGTTTGACGGACCTATATATGAGCAGTCTTTCTATCAAAATGAATAACGTGATGAAAGTATTGACCATTGTTTCCACTATTTTTATTCCGCTTACCTTTATTGTAGGAGTTTATGGAATGAACTTTACGAATATGCCTGAGTTAGAATATAAATACGGATATTTTATTACGCTTATATTCATGGCAATATTAACTTTGTTCATGATTCTATATTTTAAACATAAAAAATGGCTTTAAATAAGGATAGTAAAATTATCATTGGCAAAAGCGATGTGGCCGACTTACCAACTTTTAATTTAGAAAATGTAAAAGTTAAGATTGATTCAGGGGCATACACATCAACCATTCATTGTTCAGTAATAACTGAGACTGAAAATGGTTTGGAGGTTGTTTTTTTAGACAATAGCGAGGGAGGCTTTACAGGAGAAAAGATGATTTTCAAGGATTATAAACAAAGAAAA